>CAZXZF010000124.1:0-7490 GCA_964645095.1 uncultured Desulfocurvus sp.
GGGGGTCTGGGGGGCCTCAGGCCCCACAGCGGGGTCCAGGGGCGGCGCCCCTGGCTATTTCGCCTTCTTGGCCGCAGGCTTCTTCACGGCGGGCTTGGCCGGAACGGGCTTGGCCTCCGCAGGCTGGTCGCCGATCCAGCCCAGCAGCGCCTCGGCGATCTTGCGGCCCTGCTCGCCATTGGAGATGTTGAACTTGCTCTGCTGCTTGTACTCGCCGCCGGTCTTCTTGTAACGGCGCACACTAAAGGCCACCGGGCCGTAGTCGGTACGCGCGCGGTCCATCTCCCGGTACTTGAAGAGAATGGTGGTCCAGGCCCCGCGCGAGAGGATGACCTTGTCCAGTTCCTCGCGCACGAGCAGGCCTTCCTCTTCGAAGCTGATGGTGATTTCGTCCACGGTTTCGGCCATGGGTGCCTCCCTTGAATAGCTACAGTATGGTGCCGGGCTCTACCCCAGCGCGGCCATGTTGTCCAGGATGCGGTCAAGCAGCCCGCGCAGGGCGAGAAGCCGCTCCGGGCGCTCCAGCATCACCGGCACCGGCTGGATATACGGCTGGAGCTGGGCGTCCGGCCTGATCTCGCCCGCGCAGTGCCCGGCAATTTCGCGCATGCTTTCGGCATTGGTCTCCAGGTGGAACTGCAGGCCCACCACGCGCCCCTCGCAGGCCTCGAAGGCCTGGTGTGCGCAGGCCTCGCTTTTGGCCGTCCACAGCGCGCCCTCGGGGATGGAAAAGGTGTCGCCGTGCCAGTGGAAGGCCTCATAAACCTGGGGCAGATCAGCGAAGACGCGGCTCTGCGCGGTTTGGGGCGTGGCCTGAACCTCGTGCCAGCCGATCTCGGCAAAGCGGTTGCGCGACACGGCCCCGCCCAGCACCACGGACAAAAGCTGCGCGCCCAGGCACACGCCCAGGATCAGCTTGCCCGCGTCCACGGCCTGGCGCAGGAAGCGCTTTTCCCCGGCCAGCCAGGGATGCTCGTCGTCATCGTATGCGCCCATGGGCCCGCCCATGACGAGGAGCCAGTCGAAGCTGGCGAGTTCCGGCAGGGCCTCGCCCTTCCAGAGGTCGGTGCGGGTCAGGCTGTGGCCGCGCGACCCGGCCCAGGCCGCGATCTCGGCCTCGCGCTCGAACTCCACGTGGCGGATGCCGTGCAGGCGCAGGGGCTTGGGCATGGGGGCTCGTCCTCCTGATGCTGGCGCCGAGTCTACAGGCTCAGCAGGTAGTGGTCCACGGGCGCAAAGTCGTCGGTGAGCACGGGCGGGTCGCCGGGCAGGTGGCCCTTGGGCACGTAGCGCGTGTCCAGCATGGCCTGGAGGTCGGCCTTGGGGCTGGTCAGGGCCGGGGCAACGGGCGACTTGAAGGCCACCAGCAGGATGTTCTGGAACTCGGACGGGTCGGCCGGATTGAGCACCAGGAAGCTCTCCACGCGCGGGAAAACGGACTTGTACGTGGCCAGAAGCGCCCGGTAGAACCGGCTGCGCGGGCCTTCGGCGGCGCTGATGCAGTTCACCAGCACCACGCCGTCGGCGTCCAGCAGGCCGGACAGGGCCTGGACGGTCTCCCGCGTGGCCAGGTGGAAGGGCACGGAATAGTGGCTGGTGAACACGTCCATCAGGGCCACCTGGTACGTGTCGCTGTCCCCCTGAGCATGGGCCTGGGCACGGCCCTGGGCGCGGGCCAGGAAGCGCCGGGCATCGTCGTGGTGCACGCTGACGTCCGGGTGGCCGGGCCAGCCGAAATACCCGCTGGCGATGTCCGTGATGCCGGGGTCGATCTCCACCACGTCCAGGCGCGGCTGGCCGCCGAACTCCTGGGGCTGGCTCAGCACGTACTTGGGAAAGGAGTACCCGCCGCCGCCGAGCATGAGCATCCGGCGCATGTCCGGCCGGAAGTGCCCGGCCAGGCGGTAGAAGCGCGTGTAGGGCACGGCCAGGGCCAGCTGATCGTCCTGATACATGGCCGACTGCATGCCCTCCGGCCCGGTGGTCATCACGCGCACCTGCCCGCCGCCACCGCCGTCCTCGGTGTTGAACACCAGCACGCGCTGGTAGTTGGTGTCGAGATCATACAGGCCTATCCGCCGGAGCTGGCCGTCCCAGGCGGACAGGGTCACGGCGGCCAGCCCCGCCAGCGCCAGGGCCGCGAGCTTGGCCACGCCGTCGCCCCGGTACACGCAGGCCGAGGCCGCGACCAGCACCCCGGCCATGCACAGGATGATGTTCGTGGTGCCCAGGGTGGCCGTGAGCCAGAACCCGGCGGAGAAGGTGCCCACGATGCTGCCCAGGGTGGACAGGGCGTAGAGGTTCCCGGCGGTGCGGCCGGAGCTTGATGCGCTCTCCATGCGCAGGCGCACGGCAAAGGGCGAGACCATGCCCAGCAGCACCGAGGCCGGGCCGAACAGGACCAGCGTGGCCGCCAGCGTGGCCCCGGCCATGGGCAGGGGCAGCTCGGACACGCCCCAGGCCGTCCGGTTTTGCAGAAAGGCCAGCAGCAGGCCCTTGGACGCGGCCAGGGCCAGGGTGGCCACGGCGGCCAGCAGGATCAGGCGCGCCAGGAGCTTGGGCTCGGGCCGGCGGTCGGCCAGCCGCCCGCCCCACCAGTAGCCCAGGGACAGCGCGCCCAGCACCACGCCGATGAGGCTGGTCCAAACCACGATGGAGGTGCCGAGGAAGGGCGCCAGCACGCGGGAGCCCGTAAGCTCCAGCACCATGACCACGGCTCCGCAAAGAAAAACGGCAAGTTCAAGCATGTAGCGCCCCTGATAACGAGATGCACGACCTTACGACGACGCGGCCCCCAAGGGCAAGAGGCAAAGCCGGGGCAAGAGGGAAGGCCAGGGGCAAGGCCGGGGCAAGGGGCCGGGGCGAGGGGCAGGGGAAAATGCGGGCCGCAAGGCGGGACCTTGGCTCGCTACAGGTCCACCAGGGTCACGTCCGAGGGCGCGAGCGGCTCGCCCAGGAAGATCTCGCCCACCTTGGCGAAGCGGTCGGGATCGTCCGTGGCGAAGAAGCGCACGGTTCCCGTAACAAGGCCAGTAGCGGGGCCAGTAACAGAGCCCGTCCCATTGCCACCCGGCCTGTGGTCAGGCCGCAGCAGATTGCGCGCGCCCAGCTCCTCGGCCACCCAGCGGGCCGTGGTCTCGGCGGAGTCGATGAGGCACACGCCGCTCGGCAGCACGCCCTGGATGGCCTGGGCCAGCACCGGGAAGTGCGTGCAGCCGAGCACCAGGCAGTCCGGGCCGCCCTCGGGGAACTCGGCCATGAGCGGGTCCAGGTAGCGCCGGGCGATGTCCGTGACGACCTGGCCGTCGATCCAGCCTTCCTCGGCCAGCGAGACAAAGAGCTGGGCGGGCCGGGTGGCGATGGTGGCCTCCGGGAGTCGGCGCAGGATGGCCGCCTGGTAGGCTGCGCCGCGCACGGTGCCGCCCGTGGCGATGACCGCGATGCGCCCGCGCGGGGCGCTCAAACAGGCCGCGGCAGCGCCGGGCTCGATGACCCCGGTGCAGGGCAGGCCGGGATAGGCCTCGGCCAGGCCGGGCATGGCCACGGAGGAGGCGGTGTTGCAGGCCACCACGAGCATCTTGACGCCGATGTCCACCAGGACGCGGGTGGTCTGCAGCGCGTAGCGGGCCACGGTGGCGCCGCTCTTGGTGCCGTAGGGCAGGCGCGCCGTATCGCCCAGGTACAGGAAATCCTCGGCGGGCAGGGCGCGGCGCAGGGCGCGCAAAACGGTCAGCCCGCCCACGCCGGAGTCGAAGACGCCGATGGGCAGGTGGGCGGGGAGATGTGCTGAGGTGTCGATGCTCATGGTGGGGTCGTTTTGCACCGAGGCAAGGCGGGAGTCAACGGGTGGGTTTGGCAGGCACCAGCCGAACTTCCAGCCGACAGCCCAAAGCGCCCGCATAACGGCGCAGGGTCTTGAGGCTCACGTTGCGGCCAGACTCGATGCGGGCCACGGCGGGCTGGGCCACGCCCAGACGCTCGGCCACCTGGGACTGGGTGAGGCCATTGGCGTTCCGCGCCCGCACCAGAGTCTCGACCAGGGCGAACTCGTCGCCAAGGGCCACGTACTCACGGGCGTACTGCGGGTCCTCGCGCAGCATCTCTTCATGCACGGTCTTGGCATCAATCATGACTGTATCTCCCTGACGCGCGCCAGGGCCACATCCAGTTCCCTGCGCGGCGTGCGCTGCGTCTTCTTGGTGAAAAACCGGAGGAGCACCAACCGCCGCCCGCTGGCAGCAACATACAAGCCACGGGCAATGCCGTCCTTTCCCGCTGCGCGCAGCTCCCAAAGAGGGCCTTCCAGCGGACGGGCCAACGGCATGACCAGGGCATCCAGGCCGTGCGCCTCCGCCAGCCGGAAGATACGCTGAAACCGGGCGCGCACATCAGCAGGCAAGGCTTTGAACTCCTGCACCACCTCAGCGTTGACGAACAGCACTGACCAGCTTTTCACCATCAGAATATAACCTATGTCTTATGAACGGTCAAGGAAAGACCTGTCCGAGACAGGGCGCGCACCGCCAAAGGCTGTGGCTCACCCCTCCAGCAGCCGCTTCACCTCGCCCTCGTCCGCCACGATCTCAAAGGCGGCGCGCAGCTCGTCCGGCACCTTGGTCGGCCGGCCCGTGGCCAGGCTCACGAAGACCCACATGGTCTCGGCCTCGGCCAGGACGCATCTGTCCGCCGCGCGCCAGAACAGGTAGCGCCGGGGCGACGAGCGCTGGCTGAAGCCCGCGATCCAGGTGCAGGCCGTGAGGGCCTCGCCGAGGAACGCCGGGCGCTTGTAGGTGATGGTGTGCGAGCGCACCACCCAGCCCATGCCCGCCTCCACATAGCGCGCCATGGGCCAGCCCTGGGCCGCGGAATGCGCCACGGCCACGTCCTGCATCCACTGAAGATAGCGCAGGTTGTTCACGTGGCCCTGGACGTCGATATCGGTCTTTGCCACGACGATGTCGCGGGTGAAGATGCGCGGCATGGCGGGCCCCCGGGCTAGAGTTCCACGCCGGAGTGCTTCAGCGAGACCATGCCCCCGGCCACGTTGTAGGCATCGGTGATGCCCGCCGCAGCCAGGGTGATGAGGGCCTCGTACGAGCGCGCGCCGGTGTTGCACAGGAGCACCACGCGCCGGTCGCGGGGCACCTCGGCCATTCGCCGGGCCAGCTCACCCTGGGGGATGTGGTGCCACAGGCCGGGGTATTTCTCCACAAAGGGCGCGGCATTGCCCTGCTCGCGGCAGTCCAGGAAAAAGGTCGCCCCGGACTCGCGCTGGGCGAAGAGTTCGGCGAACTCGTGCGGCAGCACGCTGCGGTTGCGCCCGGCGAGCACGTTCTCGGCCACGTTGGCCAGCATGTTCAGGATGTCCAGCGCCGTGGTGAAGGGCGGCGAATAGGGCAGCTCGACGTTGCCCACGTCGGCCACGGTGGCGCGCTGCGGCAGCATGGCCGCAACCGTGTTGATGCGCCCGATGAGCGCGTCGCCCATCTCGGAAACGCCCTGCACGCCGAGCACGCGCCCGGTGCCGCGCTCGGCCACCATGTCCAGGAACATGAAGCCCTTGTCCGGGTAGAAATGCGCGCGGTCCAGCTGGCTTACGTGCACGTGCACGGCGTCGAGCCCGGCGCGCTGGGCCGCTTCCAGGGTCAGCCCCGTGCCTGCGGCGGCCAGATCGAACAGCTTCACGCACCAGGAGCCCACGGCCCCCGGCGTGCGGCTGCCGCCCCCGGCCAGATGATCACCCCCGGCTATATTATCACCGATGACGCGGCCCTGCCTGTTGGCCAGCGAGCCCAGGGGCAGGTACAGGGGCTGCCCGGTCACCAGTCCCGGAAGCTCCACGCAGTCGCCGCCCGCAAAGATGTCCGGGTCCGAGGTCTCCAGGCGCTCGTTGACAATGATGCCCCCGCGCGGGGACACGGCAAGCCCGGCCTCGCGGGCCAGGCCGGAGTTCGGCGCCACGCCCACGGCCATGATCACCAGGTCTGCCTTGAGCGTCTCGCCGTTGCCCAGCAGCACGCGCTCGGCGCGGCCCGCCCCCTCGATGGAAACAACCTGGCAGCCCAGGCAAAAGCCCACGCCCTTGTCCTGCATGTGCAGCTGGGCCATGTGCGCCAGGGTGCGGCCGAGCACCGTGGGCAGCACGCGCTCGGCGTACTCCACCACGGTCGTTTCCACGCCCCACATGTCGGCCAGGGCGTTGGCCATTTCCAGGCCGATGAAGCCCGCGCCGATGACCACGGCGCTGCCGATCTCCCCTGCCGTGAGCCGGGCGCGGATCTCCACCGCAGCGTCCAGGTCGGCCACGGCGAACACGCCGGGCAGGTCCGCGCCGGGGATGGGCAGCCTGCGGGGCGTGCTGCCCGTGGCCATGACCAGCTTGTCGTAGGGCAGCGCCTCCTCGGCCCCTGTGGCCAGGGTGCGCACGCGCACGGTCCTGGCCGCGCGGTCGATGGCCACGGCCTCCACGCCGGGGCGCACCTCGATGTCCTTGGTGTCGCGGAAGAACTTCTCGTCGCGCAGCATGTGGAAGGAGGTGGACTGGAGCTCGGCCGCGTCGCTCACGTCGCCGGAGACATAATACGGGATGCCGCAGCCGCCGTAGGAAATGCGCAGGCCCCGGTCGAGCATGATGACGTTGGCCTCGGGCTCCAGGCGCTTGAGGCGGCAGGCCGCCTTTGGCCCCAGGGCCACGGCCCCGATGACGACGATGTTCCGGCCCATGCTCTCCCCCTGGTTCAGGCCCGGCGGGCCTTGAATTCTGAAACGATTTCGGCCACGCGGCCCTCGATGTAGTCGCTCATGGCCTGCACCTCGGCAGCGGTCTTGCGCGGCATGCCCTGGCAAAGCTCCTCGACACGCTCCTGGCCGAGTCCGGCCATCTTCTCCAACAGATAGCTCTCCGGCTCGTTGTCGTCCACAAAGCCGCCGCAGCCGCCCACCATGCCGATCAGTAAGCCGTCGATGAACAGCGGCACGCAGACCACCAGCATGCCAACGTCGCAGTCGGTCGTGGCCGCGGCCCCGGTCTCGCGCACCTCGTGGCCCATGACCTGGTTGATGACCGCGCAGATGCCCGTGGCCGCGGTCTTGTTCTCACGCAGGGCAAGGCACAGGCGGTTGTCCCAGGTGGAGTGGCCGGTGAAGGGCGAACCCTGGGCGTTGTAGACATGGGCGTTCACGCCGAAACGGTCGGTGATGTCGCGTTCCAACTCGGCCCAGCCCGAGACAGGCAAAATATCGGTCATTTCCATGCTCAACCTCCAAGGCCATGAAATTTGCTCGGCCTCTTCTGGCACATGCCCGCAAACCCGTCAAACAATGCCCCCTGAGAAAGGCTAAGCTAACCTCCCTGAAGATATATGGATATAATTTTCTTTTTTCAGAGGATTCCGGTTGACAATAAAACAGGAAGGATTACTATTTGAACCAGACAGCAAGGAGGAATTATGGGCAGCCTTCGTGAATACCGTGACCTTGAGATCGACTGG
>CAZXZF010000125.1:0-7456 GCA_964645095.1 uncultured Desulfocurvus sp.
AGCCGGGCAGGGGCGGGCATTCGGTGATGGTGATGCCGAACTCGCGCTTGGCGTCATAGGCGGCGTAGACGTCATTGATCTCCAGGCCGGATCCTGGGATGTTGCCGATGCCGCGCCACAGGGCGTCGGCCGGGGTGAAGACCTCGGCCAGGATGGCTTGGGCCTTGGCGTTGCCCTCGTCGCGCACCACGCGGCGGTACAGGTTGACGACCTCGGCGCGGCCGTCGCGCTTGCACTCGGCCAGGAACAGCAGGGCCTGCAGGATGTCCAGGGGCTCGAACCCGGCGATGGCCGCGGACTTGCCGTACTTGGAGGCCACGGGCAGGTACGGCGCCAGGCCGATGATGGCCGAGACGTGGCCGGGCATGATGAAGGCGTCAATATCCGTGTCCGGGTCGCCGAGCAGGGCGTCGAGCGCCGGGGGCACGATCTTGTGGAAGGACAGGACGCGGTAGTTGCTGAGCCCTCTCGCCTTGGCCATCTTGAGGCTGGCGGCCACGCCCGGGGCCGTGGTCTCAAAGCCCACGCCCAGGAAGACCACGGTGGCGTCCGGGTTCTCGGCGGCGATCTTCAGCGCGTCCGGCGGCGAGTACACCACCTCGACCCGCGCGCCGTCGGCCTGGGCGGCCTTGAGGGTGCGGCTCTTGCTGCCGGGTACGCGCATGAGGTCGCCGAAGGTGGCGATGATGACCTTGGGGTTCTCGGCCAGGTCGAGGAAGGCGTTGACCTCGGACTCGTGGGTCACGCAGACCGGGCAGCCGGGGCCGGAGAGGTGGATGATCTCCTTCGGCAGGATGGAGCGCAGGCCGCTGCGGAAGATGGCCACGGTGTGCGTGCCGCAGACCTCCATGAAGCGCAAAGGCCCGGTCAGGGCGGCTTCCAGGCGCTTCAGCACGCTCTTGCACAGGTCAGGGTCGTGGAACTGGTCGAGGAGCTCAAGACTCACGGGCTACCTTCCTTGCGTCGATTTCCGGGGCGGCCCAAGCGGCCATGTTCCCCGGCCCGAAGGGCATACACCGACCGCGCCTGCGAGTCCATGCCCGCCGCGCGTGGGGCGCGTGTCACTGCGGGGGCACGGGGCATGGGCGGGGTGGGCCGCCGGGTGGAAGATGAGGTCCAGGTCCGGGCCTGCGGACAAAAAAAGGGCGGCCAGCCGAAGCCGCCGGTTGCCGAACAAAAAAGGGCGGCAGGCTTTCGCCGCCGCCCTCTGGGAACACAATTCGGCGCGGGATTACACGCAGCCGGTGGGCTTGGGCAGGCCAGCCATTTTGCAGGCGCCCTTGCCGGGGCCGGACGGGAACAGCTCGTAGATTTCCTTGAGCTTGTAGCCGGTGACCTTGGACAGGATGCGGACCATCGGCGCGATGCCGTTCTTCTTGTAGTAGTCCTGCAGGAAGTCGATGACCTTCTGGTGGCTCTCGCTGATGACGGAGATGCCTTCGCTTTCCTTGACGTACTCAACCCATTCCGGGTTCCAGTCTTCAAATTTCAACAGGAATCCGTCCTCGTCCACCTCAAACTTGTTGCTCTTGAATTCAACAATAGCCATGCCAGAACCTCCTCCATCAAAGTATTTATGCGCGTCGCATAATGGCCACTCAACACCAGTTGGACGTGACCAGCAGGCGAGGCCGCCGAGCACACCCATCAAGTTCCAACACCTCCTGTAGCCCCTGCGCGATAAAAATTCAAGGGCCATTTTCGCCATGGCCCGCAGAGAAAGAGGGGAACCCGCACTTTCTTTTTCGACCCGGCCTTGCTAATCATACGACAGGCGCACGCGCGCGCCCCTACAGGCCCCAAAAACCAGGTGTGCATGAACCGGACGGCTCCCAATATCCCCATGGCCCCCATGTGGCCGGCCCTGCCCCCGCCGCCCCTCCCGGGCCGGCAGCCGGATCGACAGCCGGGCCGGCAAGCGGACAAGCCTTGGCGCGTGCCGAGCGAGGCCCAGTGCGTGGCCTGGTGGGACCGCTTCGAGATGCCGGAACACATCCGCGCCCACAGCCGAAGCGTTGCCCGGGTGGCCTGTTTTTTGGCCGAGGCCGGAAACAAGCGCGGCCTGAACGTCGACCTGGAGACGGTGTTCGCCTCGGCCCTGCTGCACGACCTGGCAAAGATCTACTGCATCAGGCACGGCGGCAACCACAGCCAGCTCGGCGGGGCCTGGGCCATGGCCCTCACCGGCAACCCGCCGTTGTCCATGGGCGTCATGCACCATGTCTACTGGCCCTTTGCCGTGGATCTGGAACGCTTCTTCACGCCGCTGGCCGTGCTCTACGGCGACAAGCGCGTGTCCCACGACCGCATCGTGCACATCGAGGACCGCTTCGGCGACCTGCTGGACCGCTACGGCAAGACCCCGGAGATTCGCGAACGCATCCACACCACCAACCGCCAGGCCAAGGACATCGAAGATGCCTTGAGCAGGCTTCTGGAGATCGACCTCAATGCGCATGATTTTGATCGCGGGCGGCTGGTCGACTGAGCGCGAGGTGTCCCTTTCCGGGGCGCGCAAGATCGAGCAGGCCCTCCTGACCCTGGGCCACGAGGTGCGCTTCCTGGACCCTGCCAGCGAGTTCGCGGACATCATCCCGGCGGCGGCCCAGGCCGACTTCGCCTTCATCAACCTGCACGGCTCCCCGGGCGAGGACGGCCTCATCCAGGCCCTGCTGGAGACGGCCAACTGCCCCTACCAGGGCGCAGGCCCCAAAGCCTCGTTTCTGGCGCTGAACAAGGCCGCGGCCAAGGCCGTGTACGCCCGCTTCGGCCTGGCCACCCCGGCCTGGCGATTTTACTGCGGCCTGCCCGGCGAGGATCAAAGCTGCGACCTGCCCTACCCGCTCTTCGTCAAGCCCAACACCGGCGGCTCCAGCCTGGGCATGAGCCTGGTGCGCGAGAGCGCCGGGTTCGGCCCGGCCCTGGCCAAGGTCTTCGCCCTGGGCCAGGAGGCCCTTGTCGAGACCTGCGTGCCCGGCGTGGAGCTGACCTGCGCGGTGCTGGACCAGACCGCGCTGCCGGTGATCATGATCCGGCCCAAATCCGGCTCGGCCTTCTTCGACTACGAGAACAAGTACGCCGCAGACGGGGCCGAGGAGCTGTGCCCCGCGCCCATCGACCCGGCCCTGGCAGGCGAGGTGCAGCGCATGGCCCTGGCCGCGCACCGGGCGCTCGGCATCGAGGGCTACAGCCGGTCCGACTTCATGGTCAAGGGCTCCATGGCCGACGAAAGCGGCCCGCAGCTCCTGGAGACCAACACCCTGCCGGGCATGACGCCCACGAGCCTGCTGCCCAAGGCCGCAGCCGCAGTGGGCCTCTGCTTCGAGGACCTGGTGTCCGAACTGGTGCGCCTGGGCCTGGAAGCCCACGCCCGGCGGACAGGGAACTAGGGGCCGCCCGGTGCAGAACACCCGCCCGACCTCCGAACAGGCCGCCAATTCGAACGCAGCCCAGGCCGCAGATCAGGCCTCCGCCCCGTTGCCCCTGGCCGTGCGCCTGGCCCTTGGCCTCTATGGCCTGGCCTGGCGCACGCTCCTGCCGGGCCTCAAGCGCAACGGCCGCCTGGCCGAGGGCTGGGCCGAGCGCACCCTGGCCTCGGGCCTGCCGCCGCGCGCCGACCTGCTCATCCATGCGGCCTCCGGCGGCGAGGCCTATCTGGCCTGGGAGCTGCTGCGGCATCTGCCGCAACTGTTGCCCCAGGGCTCCGCGCCCCTGCGCGTGCCCCTGCGTGTGTTGGCCACAACCTTCACCAGCCAGGGCCTGGGCGTGCTCATGCAGGCCAGGGACGACCTCGCGCCGGGCGTCACGCTCCTGCCCGCCTATTTCCCCTTTGACCTGCCGGGGCGCATGGCCCAGGTCCTGGACGCTGTCCGGCCAAGGGCCGTGGTGCTGCTGGAGACCGAGCTCTGGCCGGGCCTCCTGGCCGCCTGCCGCGCAAAGGGCGTCCCGGCCCTGGTGCTCAACGGCCGCATGACGGACAAGAGCCTGCGCGGCTACGGCACCCTGCCCTGGCTCTGGCGGGCCCTTGCGCCGGCGCAGGTGCTGGCCGTGTCCGACGAGGACGCAAAGCGCTTCGGCCAGGTCTTCGGGCCGGAACGCGTTGGGCGCATGCCGAACATCAAGTTCGACCGCCTGCGCTTCGACGCTGCGCCGCAGCGCCCGGATTTTGCGGAGCTGCTCCCTGCCCAGGCCCCCTTCGTGATCCTGGGCTCGGTGCGCAAGGAGGAGGAAGCGGACGTCCTCAAGATCATCCAGGGCCTGCGCGCGGCCCGGCCCAAGGCGGTCATCGGCCTGTTCCCGCGCCACATGCGCCGCGTCTGCGTCTGGGAGCGCAGCCTGCGCGAGGCGGGCGTGGACTTTGCCCTGCGCAGCGAGAACCACAGGGCCGAGCCGGGCCAGGTGCTCCTCTGGGACGTGTTCGGCGAGCTCTCCACAGCCTTTTCCCTGGCCTGCGCGGCCTTTCTGGGCGGCAGCCTGGCCGACCTGGGCGGCCAGAACTTCCTGGAGCCGCTGGGCCACGGCGTCACGGCGGTCACGGGCCCGTCCTGGAGCAATTTCGCCTGGGTGGGCAATGATATCTTCGACACCGGCCTCGTGCGCCTGGCCCCGGACTGGCAAGGCGTGCTGGCCGAACTCAGCGCCCTGGCCCAGGCAACTCCAGACCCGGCAGAGGTCCGGGCCAAGGCCTCGGCCTACGCCAGCTCCCGCCGGGGCGGCGCGGCCGCCGCCTGCCTGGCAGTTGCCGAATGCCTGAAAAATGCGTAAGTGAACAGCGGAGCCGCAAAGCGCATGCACACCCTGCCCCCATGTTTCGGAATCATTCCCGCGCGCTATGATTCCTCGCGCTTCCCCGGCAAGCCGCTGGCGGACATCCTGGGCAAGCCCATGTTCGTCCGGGTGTTTGAACGCGCCCGGGCCTGCCCCCTGCTGACGCAGGTGGTGCTGGCCACGGACGACGAGCGCATCCTGGACGCGGCCAAGGCCTGGAAGGTCCCGGCGCTCATGACCTCGCGGACGCACGAGAGCGGAACGGACCGGGTGCTGGAGGCCGCCAAGCTGCTGGGCGCAGGGCCCGACGCCGTGGTGGTGAACATCCAGGGCGACGAGCCGCTGCTCGAACCGGACATGCTGGCCGAGCTTCTGGCCCCCTTTGCCGGGCCAGGGGGCGCGGAAGTCCAGGCCACGACCCTGGCAACGCCCCTGAATCGCGCAGAGGCCGCCAGCCCGGACCGGGTCAAGGTGGTGCTGGACTCACGCGGCCGGGCGCTGTATTTCTCGCGGGCGCTGATCCCCTTCGACCGTGACGGAAACGGGCGCGACGGGAATGGGGACGACGGGAATGGGGGCGGGGTTCAGCCGCTGCTGCACATCGGCCTGTACGCCCTGCGCATGGCCACCCTGGAGCGCTTTGCCGCGCTGCCGCCGGGGCTGCTGGAAAAGACGGAAAAACTGGAGCAACTGCGCCTTCTGGAAAACGCCATCCCCCTGCATGTGGCCATAACCAGCCACTGCTGCCACGGGGTGGACCGCCCGGAAGACCTGAAGCACATTGTAAAAATTCTGCTGGAGCACGAGAAATGAAAGCGATTCTGGCCCTGGAAGACGGCACCTGGTTCGAGGGAACCTCCTTCACCGGCCCCGGCGAGACCGGCGGCGAGGCCATCTTCAACACCGGCATGACCGGCTACCAGGAAATCCTGACCGACCCGTCCTACGTGGGCCAGATGGTCTGCATGACCTACCCGCTCATCGGCAACTACGGGGTCAACCTGAAGGACGTGGAGTCGCACAAGGTCGGCGTGGAAGCCTTCATCGTCAAGGAATGCTGCAAGGAGCCCTCCAACTGGCAGGCCACCCAGTCCCTGCCGGACTATCTCAAGGCCGCCGGTGTCATGGGCATCGAGGGCATCGACACCCGCGCCCTGACCCGCCACCTGCGCATCCATGGCGCCATGCGCGGTGTCATCTCCACCAGCGAGCTCGACCCGGCCAGGCTGTGCGCCCGGGCCAAGGGCCTGCCCAGCATGGAGGGCCAGAACCTGGCCGACAAGGTCAGCGCGCAAAAGCCCTACCTCTGGACCGGCACCAGCACCAAGGACGTGGACCTGAGCAAGGGCTTCTCCTGGGCCGGCACCGGCCCCAGGCTGGTGGTCTACGACTTCGGCGTGAAGTGGAACATCCTGCGCCTGCTCGCGGCCCAGGGCTTCGACATGCTCGTGGTGCCGTCGAATTTCACCCACGAACAGGTGACGGAGCTCAAACCCGACGCCGTGTTTCTCTCCAACGGCCCCGGCGACCCGTCCGTGGTGACCAACGCCATCCAGGCCACCCGCGTCTTTGCGGACAGGTACCCCGTGGCGGGCATCTGCCTGGGCCACCAGATCATGGGCCTGGCCCTGGGCGGCACCACCTACAAGCTCAAGTTCGGCCACCACGGCTGCAACAACCCGGTGCTGGACGTGGAGTCCGGCAAGATCGAGATCTCCTCCCAGAACCACGGCTTCTGCGTGGACATCGACCACCTGCCGGAGCTCAAGGTCACGCACCGGAACCTGAACGACCAGACGCTGGAAGGCTTCGCCCACCGGAGCAAGCCGCTCATCGCCATCCAGTTCCATCCCGAGGCTGCGCCGGGACCGCACGACAGCGCCTATTTCTTCCGGCGCTTCCGCGATCTGGTGCGCTCAGCCACAGGCAAGTAAGAAAGCCCCTTCGCCCCCTCCAACGTTGAGGAGCAGAGCATGTCCGGAGAACTCACCAAGGCGCGCCAGAGACTCACGAGCATCAACTCCAGCCTCAAGCAGGGCAAGTACATGGCTGCGGCCCAGGCCCTGAACGACGCCATCGTCATCATGCTCAGCGCCCAGCTCATGAAGAGCGAGCGCGACGAGTTCGTCCAGATGCTCGACGACGCCGTGTACGCCCTGAACAACAACAAGGAGCTGCGAAAAGTCTTCCCCCTGGTGCTGAACTACGCCCCAGGCGAGGAGAAAAAGCTCCTGGAGCAGATCTTCGAGATGCGCAAGCTCCTCCAGGAGGACGTCAACGAGGGCGCCCAGAAGGACCTCGCGGCCCTGGAGCTCAGCAGGCAGGCCGAGCTGGACCGCGGGCAGAAGCACCTGGAGCAGAAGGAGTTCGACCAGGCCAAGCAGGTCTTCGACGCCCTCACCTCCGAATACGCGGGCGACGCCGACCTCAAGGCCGAGGTGGCCGAGCGCTACCAGAAGGCGGGCCTGAACGAGGAGGCCCTGGGCTACTTGAGCGCTGCCATCAAGGAGTCCCCCGACTCCCTGCACCTGTACAACCGCATCGGCATCGTGCTGCGGAAAATGCAGGACTTCCAGAGCGCCGAGAACTACTACATGAAGGCCCTGGAGCTCAGCCAGGCCGACGAGTACCTCTTCTTCAACCTGGGGCGGCTGTATTTCGACTGGCAGCGCTGGGACAAGACGGCCGA
>CAZXZF010000126.1:0-7386 GCA_964645095.1 uncultured Desulfocurvus sp.
GGTATGCCGATGATGGTGAGAAAGCAGAGCAGGGCCGAGGCCAGGTGGCCCAGCGCCAGCAGAAAGCCGCCGCAGAAGAACCAGATGACGTTGCCGACAAAGCCCCAGGGCCCGGTGCCGATGTCATCCTTGCCCGTCACCGACCTGCGGCTGACGATCTCGCGGCCAAAGGGCCACAGGCAGAAATTCCCGAGCATGAAGCAGGCCCGGCCCCAGGGGATGCCGATGATCGAGACGAACATGAGCAGCCCGGCGAGGTACCAGCCCAGGCCCATGAGCAGGCCGCCGAAGACGATCCAGATGAGGTTGCCGATGAGGCGCATGCGCCGTCCTTTGCGTTAGTTCATCCCTTCCATCACGTTGTCGAGCATGACGTCCTTGATCGTGTACGAGCCCTTCTTGATGACGTAGCGCTTGAGCGCGTATTCGAGCTGGTCGATGAAATCGAGCTTGCCCCAGCCGTCGTCGTCGATCAGCCGCGCGATGTCGTTCAAAAACGGCTCCACGTCGATGTAGTGGCCCTCGAAGCCCACGGCCAGGATGCGGTCCTTGTACACCACCTGGTCAAAGGGCATGGAGTGGCGGATCTCCTCAAAGGCCTCGGGCGAGAGCCCGTGGATGTCCGCATACACGCGCACTGCTTCCATTTTCGCCTCCGGTTCCGTGGGGCCGGGGCCTAAAGGCCCTGGCTCGCCAGGCCGTTCAGGGTGAGGTCATTCAGGATGATTTCGGCGGCGCGAAGGGCAGCGCCCGGCCCGCCCACCTTGGCCCGCAGTCCGGCCAGGTCCGCCCGCGCCGCGGCCAGGGCGGCCTCGTCCGCCAGCCAGGGCCGCAGCCGTGCGGCAAAGAACTCGGCCTTGGCCTTGTCCTGGATCAGCTCCGGGAACACTTCGCGGTCCAGGATGAGGTTGGGCAGGCTGCCGAACTTGACCCGCACCACCATCTTGCCGATGGCGTAACTCAGGGCCGAGAAGCGGTAGGACATGACCAAAGGCGTGCCGATGAGCGCCGCCTCCAGCGTCACCGTGCCGCTGGCCGCCAGGAGCACGCGGCTCATGCGCATCATGCGGTAGCGGTCCTCGGGCTCGAAGATTTCGACCGGCATCGTCGTTGTCAGCTCCGGCGGCAAAAACGAGCGCAGATATTCCGGGTCCAGCCCAGGCGCCCGGGCCAGGGCCACGCGCAGGTCCGGGAACTCGCGCCGCAGCAAAAGCGCGGTGCGCGCGAATTCCGGCAGGAGCGCGGAGACTTCCTTGCGGCGGCTGCCGGGAAGCAGGCCCAGCAGGTTCGGGTCGGGCTGGATGGCGTCGAGCTCACCCAGCGGCATCTGGTCCATGAGCGGGTGGCCCACGTAGTCCACGTCCATGCCGCGCGCGGCGTAGAAGTCCTTTTCAAAGGGCAGGATGCACAGCACCCGGCGCGTGAACCGGCGCAGAAAATCGACCCGGCCCGAGCGCCAGGCCCAGACCTGCGGGCTTATATAATAGTAGACCGGGATGCCGAGCTTCTTGGCCATGCGGGCCACGCGGAAGTGGAAGTCCGGGCAGTCGATGAGGATCAGCGCGCGCGGCTTGGTTGCGATGAGCGTGCGCTTGACCTCACCCAAAAGTTTCAGGATGCGCGGCAGGCCGGAGAGCACCTCGGTCAGGCCGACCAGCGAGATCAGGCGCATGGGGAAGCGCACGTCGCAGCCCGCGGCCGTGAGCGCCGGGCCGCCCATGCCCAGGGCCTGGAGGCCGGGGTCCAGGGCGCGCAGGGCGGACAGGAGCGAGGCCGCGTGGAGGTCGCCGGAGGCCTCGCCCGCGCTGATCCAGATGGGTCCAGAGGTGTTCATGCGCTACAACTAGCGTGAATTGGAGCGAGCGGCAAGCCAGCCGGGCGCGGGTTGCATTGCCAGGGCGGAGCATGTAGGAATCCCGATGCCCGCGCGCATGCCGGGCGGCACTCGCGAAACCGGAGTTGGAACATGCTGAAAGTCGGCGTCATCGGCCTGGGCTGGATGGGGAAAGTGCATCTGCGCAATTACAGCGAGATGCACGGGGTTGAGGTCATGGGCGTGGTCGACACGGACCAGGCTGCCCTGGACGAGGTCTCTGCGCGCTTTGGCGTGGCCACCTTCACCAACCTGGACGACCTGCTGCAGAAGGGCCTGGACGCGGTGAGCGTCTGCGTGCCCACGAGCCTGCACCATCCGGTGGGCCTCAAGGTCATCGCCAGCGGCGCGGCCCTGCTCATCGAGAAGCCGCTCGCCGCCACCTCGGTTGAGGGCGCGGACCTGGTGGCCGCTGCCAAGGCCAGGGGCGTGCCGCTCATGGTCGGGCACATCGAGCGCTTCAACCCGGCGGTGCAGCGCGTGAAGGAGCTGGTGGGCGACGACGTCATCTCCATCCAGATCGAGCGGGTGGGGCCGTATCCGCCGCGCATCCAGGACGTGGGCGTCATCCGCGACCTGGGCTCGCACGACATCGACCTGATCCGCTTCCTGACCGGCTCGGAGTTCAAGAACGTCTACGCGGTCATGACCTCCAGCACCGGCGGGCACGAGGACAACGCGCTCATCACCGCGCAGATGGAGAGCGGCGTGCTGGCCAACGTGAACACCAACTGGGTGACCCCGTACAAGTCGCGCAAGATCCGCGTGGCGGCCAAGACCAAGTTCATCGCCGCCGACCTGGTGACCCAGGACGTGAAGGAGTACAGCCAGTTCTCCACCTACGACAAGAGCTACTCCGTGCGCGAGTGGCCCATGGTCTACCGCGAGCCGGTGAAGGAGGAGCTGACGGCGTTCCTCAAGGCCGTGCGCGACAAGACCCCGGTGCCCATCACGGGCGAGGACGGGCTGGAGGTCCTGAAGGTCATCGAGCGCATCTTCGCCTGCGGCGAGGGCGGGTGCAGGCCGTAGGGCAGTGATTTCCAAAATGCTTGAGCGGCTCGCCGGGGAACTGGCGGGCCGCTTTGCTTTTGCCTGCCCCTTGTGTACACTCCACAAATCCTGAAGTCGCACCCGGAGGACCATGCCCATGCCCAGCAGGATCCTGCTCATCGAGGACGACGAGGCCTTCCGGCGCATGCTGGAGGAGGCCCTGGCCGAACTCGGGCATGAGGTCGTGCCTGCCGTGAGCGCCGAGGACGGCCTGGCCCTGGCGCGGGAGCAGGCAGGCTTCCTGGCTGGCGAGGGCGCGTTCGACCTCATCCTCACCGACGTGCGCCTGCCGGGCATGACCGGCGTGGAGTCCATCCCGCTCCTGCGCGAGGCCTCGCCCGGTACCGAGATCATCGTCATGACCGCCTACACCGACCACGAGACCGCGCTCGACGCCATCCGCCAGGGCGCCAGCGACTTCTTCACCAAGCCCTTCCGCCTGAGCGAGATGCAGATCGTGGTGGCCCGGGCCCTGGAAAAGCGCGGACTCAAGCGCGAGATCGGCGCCCTGCGCGAGGTCCTGCGCCAGGGCCGCCCGAGCCGCACCGCCGTGGGCGAGGGCCCGGCCATGCGCGCCGTGCTGGCCTTTGTGGAGCGCGTGGCCAGGCTGGACACCTCGGTGCTCATCCTGGGCGAGTCCGGCACGGGCAAGGAGGTGGTGGCCGACCTGATCCACGAGCACAGCCCGCGCGCCAGCGGCCCCTTTGTGAAGGTCAACTGCGCCAGCATCCCGGAGAACCTGCTCGAAAGCGAGCTCTTCGGCCACGAGAAGGGCGCGTTTACCGGGGCCTTCATGGCCAAGGCGGGCAAGTTCGAGCTGGCCAAGGGCGGCAGCCTGCTCTTGGACGAGATCGGCGACATGCCGCTGCATCTGCAGCCGAAACTCCTGCGCGTCGTGGAGCAGAAGCAGGCCGAGCGCGTGGGCGGAAGCAGACCTCTGCGTTTTGATGTGCGCATCATCGCCGCCACCAACGTGGACCTGGCCCGGCGCGTTGCGGACAAGACCTTCCGCGAGGATTTGTACTACCGCCTGAACGTGGCCGCCATCCACCTGCCTGCCCTGCGCGAGCGCAAGGAGGACATCCCGCTTTTGGCGGCGCATTTCGTGCGCGCCTTCAACGAACGCACCGGCGCGGACGTGCCGCCCCCTGGCCAGGCGGCCCTGGACCGGCTCATGGCCCACAACTGGCCGGGCAACGTGCGCCAGTTCGCCAACGTTGTGGAGCGCGCGGCCATCTTCAGCCGCTCGGGCACCATCACCGCCGCCGATGTGGAGCTGGCCCTGGCCGAGGGCGCGCAGGTGCTGTCCGCAGGCGTGGACGGCAGCCCGCTGTCCCTGCGCCAGGCCCTGAACGAGGTGGAGCGCAGCCTGATCCTGGCGGCCCTGCGCCAGGCAGGCGGCGTGCAGACCCGCGCGGCCAAGGCCCTGGGCATCACGCCCACCAATCTTTGGAACAAGATCCGGAAGCACGCCATCGACCCCTCCGAAATCCTCCCAGGTTAACTGAGAATCAGTCCACTATTTGTGGATGCACGCCTTTTTGCGCGGTGCTGGTCCACTATTCATGTATCTCGGGAAATGCACTGGAGTTGTTGTGTTTTCTTGACATCCCTCCGGTGATTTGCCGCTTCCTGCCCTGTCTCACCAAGATCCTGCGCGTGCCTACGGTCCATTATTAATGGATATATTTGGGGCGGAGAATCTCCGGATACGTCAGCGTTCCGGGGCTAAAATATTTGCTAACCAGCTGTATTTGAATTGTAACATATTATATCTCGGTTGTTTTCCCTTGCCGTGCCAACATCTGGCACGCGGGTTGCTCAAGGGAGAACAGGAATTGATTGCAGACCCGGAATATACCTTGAAACACAAACCCCAGGAGGACTCCATGTTGACCAGACTGATGCAGCTGACCCGTGACGAGGAAGGCGCCACCGCCCTTGAGTATGGACTGATCGCCGCCCTCATCGCCGGCGTCATCGTGGCCGCGGTCACCGCCCTGGGCACCAAGGTCTCGGGCACCTTCGACAAGATCACCAACGCCATGCCTTCGTAACCTGCCCGGCAGCCGGTCGCGCAGAGAGCCTGGCCCCTGACGAGAACGCGGCGCAGCAGGCGGGCGGACCGCCGGAACCGGACCGGGGACGTGGGGGGAAGAACCACGACCCGGTCCGGGCCCTGAACCGCACCGATACGGACACGAGGGAGAGCAGCATGGACCCCATCATTTTCGCCACAGTCGTCCTCTCCCTGGCCGTGGCCACCGTCATCGACCTGCGCAGCCAGCGCATCCCCAACGCCCTCACCCTGCCCACCGCCCTTGCGGCCCTCGCCTACCATCTGCTGATCCAGGGGCCCCAGGGCCTCTGGTTCAGTCTCGCCGGGCTTGGCCTGGGCCTGGGCCTCATGCTCGCACCTTTCCTGTGCAGGGTCATGGGCGGCGGCGACGTCAAGCTCATGGCCGCCGTGGGCGCCTGGGTCGGCCCGCAGGTCGTGCTGGTGGCCTTTTTGCTGACCAGCCTGGCTGGCGGCGCGTATGCCCTGGTCGTGCTGGCCCGGCGCGCGGATGCCCTGCGCAGCGTTTTCGCCCGGTTGCATCCCGCCCTGTACGCCACCTGCGCCACAGGCGAATTTCACTACCAGCCCGCCCCGGAAAGCGCCGGCCTGCCGAAGCTCTGCTACGGCCTGGCCATCGCGCTCGGCACCGTGGCCGCCATGCTGCGCTCGGTGCTCGGCTCCGGCTGGCTGGTCGGGTAGGGGCGCGCCATGAACGGCTCGCTCAAGTCCATCGTCCAACTGGGTCTGGCCCTGTTGCTCGCGCTCAGCGCGGGCATCCTCGTCTTCCAATGGATGCAGGCCAAGACCTCAGCCGGCCGCGGCCAGGCGGTCAGGACCGCGCCCCTGGTGGTGGCCTCCCGCGAACTGCCCGCCGGCACCAAGCTGGCCCCGGACATGCTGCGCATCCAAAACTATCCCGAGGCCATGATGCCCGCCCAGCGCTATGCCACGGTCCAGGAAGTCGAGGGCCGCATCCTGGCGTCAAGCCTGTCGGCCAACGAGCCCCTGACCCCTTCGCGCCTGGCGGGCGAGGCGGCGGCTGGCGGCATCAGCGCGGTCATCACCCACGGCAAGCGCGCCATGGCCGTCAAGGGCAACAAGGTCATGGGCCTGGCCGGACTCGTTCGTCCCGGCAGCATGGTCGACGTGCTGGTGACCCTGCCTGTGGGCAACGACGCCTCCAAGACCATGACCAAGGTGGTGCTGGAGAACGTGCCCGTGCTGGCCGCCGGGTCCCAGATGGCCAGCGAGAAGGACGAGGGCGGGCAGCATGCGGACATCTACACCCTGGAGCTGACCCCGCAGGAGAGCGAAAAGGTCGCCCTGGCCTCCACCCAGGGCACCCTGCACTTCGCCCTGCGCAACGCCTCGGACACCGAGACCGTGCTCACCGAGGGCGCGGACGCCCGCACGGCCCTGGCCTCCTACCGCACCGCGCGCGTGGCGCGCGCAGGCCGTGGTTCGGGCAACACAGTTGAAATAATTACCGGCTCCAAGCGCAGCCAGGTGGCGTTCTAACCAAGGCAGGTCCCCATGCGCGCCGTTTTGACCCTCCGCACCTCCCTCGCCAGCCTGGCGCTGCCGCTTTTGGCCCTGTCGATGCTTTCCCTGGCCCAGGCCCAGCCGCGCCAGCCGCAAGGCGCGCCAGCGCGCCAGCAGGCCCAGGCCGCCCCCACGGTCACCGTGTCCCAGGCCCCGCAGGCTCTGGAGCTGGCCGTGGGCCGCTCGCTCATCGTCAACAGCGACCAGGACATCCGGCGCATCTCCCTGGCCTCGCCCGACACCGCCGACGTGCTCCTGCTCTCCCCGCGCCAGGTGTATCTGACCGGCAAGGCCCCCGGCGCCACCAACCTGACCCTCTGGGGCGCGGGCGAGGCCGTCATGGCCATCTTCGACCTGGACGTCTCCCCGGACCAGACCCAGCTCAAGCGCATGCTCGCAAGCGTCCTGCCCAATGAGCGCGGCATCCGCGTGGTCACCAGCGGCAAGACCATCCTCCTCACCGGCAGCGTTTCCAGCGCCCCCAGCCTGGCCACGGCCCTGTCCCTGGCCGAGACCTTTGCCCCGGGCAAGGTCCAGAACCTGCTCAGCGTGGGCGGGGTGCAGCAGGTCATGCTGGAGGTGCGCGTGGCCGAGATGAACAGGAGCGTGCTGCAGCGTTTCGGCATCGACTTCAACCTCATGACCGGCGGCAACATCATCCAGTCCATGCTCGGCGGGTTGGTCAAGACCACCACTTCGGGCACGCAGGTCCTTACGGACAGCGTCACGGGCGTGGTCACCCCCAACCTGGGCGGCGGCACCACGCTCAACACGTTCATCAATGCCCTCAAGGACAATGGGCTGGTGAAGGTCCTGGCCGAGCCGAACCTCATCTGCCTCTCGGGCAAGAGCGCCAGCTTCC
>CAZXZF010000127.1:0-7355 GCA_964645095.1 uncultured Desulfocurvus sp.
GATCCGCAAGGGGACCGCCGGTGGTCGCCGACTTCCGACTCGGCACGGGAATACGGTGTCGAGGGGCTGGGAAAGGGCAGGTTTAGCTCCCCTTGCGGGGCGGCGACGCCTGGGTGAACTGCCGACCAGCGTCAATAATAGGCCAAGCGCGTACGGATGGCAACCATCGGCGCTGCGGCCTCCGGGCCGGAAGGCACGCCTCGGCGCCCCGCATACTGGGGGGTCCAGAGGGCCTCAGGCCCTTTGGCCGCCGGAGGCCGTCCCTCCCGTCTTACCTTCTCCGCGCGCCCAGGCCGATGCCGGCGAGGGTGGCGGCCACGCCGACGAGTTCAGCCAGTCCGGCGGGCCGGGCGAAGATGGTCAGGTCCCAGACGTAGGCCAGCACGGGCTGGAGCAGCAGGATGAGCCCGGCCAGGGACATGCGCGTTTCGCGCAGGCCCCGGCTGATGAGCACCCAGCCGATGAACTGCGAGGTGCCGCCGTAGCCAGCCATGAGCAAGAGCGGCATGCCGGGGTCCAGGGCCAGGGTCTCGCCGCGCAGGAGGATAACGGGCGCGAGCAGGACCGCTGTCATGAGCGAGTTGGCGGTCATGGCGGCCAGTTGCGAGCCCTCGCCGCACTCGGCCAGGGAGCGGTTGAGGGTCAGGATGAACCCGGCGTAGAACACGCCGGTCAAGAGGCCGAAACCGACGCCGAGCTGGAAGTTCGTGCCTGCGCTGGCCCAGGCCGGGGCGACGATGGTGAACAGTCCGCCCATGGCCAGGGCGATGCCCGCGAAGAAGCGCAGGCCGGGCTTTTCGCGCAGGAACACGATGCCCCAGGCGGCCAGCAGAAAAACCTGGAAGTTGCCGAACAGCGTGGCCAATCCGGGCCCGATGTACAGGATGGACAGATGCCAGCAGAGCAGGTCCGCGGTGAAGAACACGGCGCAGGCCAGGGACCAGACGAGGCCGCTTTTCGGCATGTTCCAGACCTTGGAGCGCGGCTCGCGGCTGACCAGGCTGGCCAAAAACAGGCACAGCCCGCCGATGAACACGCGGTGGAAGGCGGCCAGATCGCCGGAGATGCCGTAGGGCGCGGCCAGCTTCACGAACACGGGCGAGAAGCTGATGATGGCCGCGCCGAGCAGGAGGTGCATCATGCGCGGTGTGTCATGAGGGCTGGGACTCCTTGGGGCGGACGTTTTTGCGCTCGTAAACGGCCCAGGCCGGGGCCAGGGGCAGGCGTTCGGCCAGGCTGATGCCTGCGCTGGTGATCGTGGCGCGCCAGACCCAGGCCTCGACCCCGGCGCCAAGCGCCACAGCCAGGGCCCTCGCGTAGTCCGGGTCAATGCTGTCTGCCGGGGCGAAAGAGCCGCCGTCGGGCCGCTGCACCAGGAAGAACAGGGCCGCGCGGGCCCCTTCATGCACCAGCCGCGTCAGTTCCGCAAGGTGCTTGCGCCCGCGCTCGGTGGGGGCGTCCGGGAACTGGGCCTGGCCGCCCAGCACCAGCGTCACGTTCTTGCACTCGACGTACAGCGGGGGCAGCAGGGGCAGGCCGCTGCCCGCTTCCGGGGTCAGCAGCGCGTCCAGGCGGCTGTCTCCGGTCTTGGCCTCGCGAACGAGGCGGGCGTAGCCCATCGCCTCGGGCAGCAGGCCCGCGCGAAAGGCGGCCTCCAGCAGGCGGTTCGGGGTCAGGGTGTTCACGCCCACCCAGGGCCCCTGCGGGTCGGTCAGGGGTCCTTCCAGCGCAGCCGCAGACTCCGGCAAGGCCAACGCCTCCAGCGTCCACTTGAGCGCGCGGTCCGGATTCAGCGCGGGCGAGAGCAGCGCGGGCGTGCCCGGCTTAAGCAGCCCGAGCATGGAGCCGGTGTTGTTGGTGTGGGCGCGGAGTTCCGCCCCGCTCTGCGGGTCCGTGGTCACCATGGTGAAGCGCTTCTCGCGGCGCACCAGACGGGCCACCGTGCAGCCGGGAGGGAAGGGCAAAAGGATTCGCCCGGAGGCGTCAGACATGGTGCGGCTCGCCGTCCTTGTCCTCGGGCTCCTGGCCCACCAGGCGCAGGCCCTCGCCGGGATACACGCGGCGCTCGGACGCGGGCGTGGGCCGCACCACGCTCGGCCAGACGTTCGCCATGGGCTCCGGGCCCTCGTGCGCAAAGAGCGTGGGCTGGGTATCGGCCATGACCGGGCTGCGGCCCAGGTCCACGCCCGGGACCGGCGCGCTGAACTCCACCGGGATGTTGTTGGGATCAAAGGAATACAGCGAGTGGATGAAGCCGTGGTCGACCACCTCGGAAACCCAGAACCCGGCGGCGTCCAGGCGGTCGCGCAGGTCCCAGAGGTCGTCCTCGCACTCCACGCCGAGCGAGATGTGGTCGAAGGTGAAGGGCCCCTTTACCGGCGCGCCGTGGTCCTTGTCCGGGCCGGGCTTGACGTCCGGCCACTCGAAAAAGGCGATCATGTCCTGCTTGGTGAGCTCGAAGAAATAGTGCCGGTAGCCGGGATGGCCCAGGCCCGCCACAAGGCGCAGGCCGAGCAGGTCGCGCCAGTAGCGGATGGTGCGGTCCATGTCGCCGGTGGCCAGGGCCAGGTGGTTGATGCCGGTGAAGCCCATGGGGGGTTCGCTCCTGTAGGGTGTGCTCGGTGGTCATGCGCCGCAGGCCAACAGGC
Organism: uncultured Desulfocurvus sp.; assembly: GCA_964645095.1. Taxonomy (GTDB): domain Bacteria; phylum Desulfobacterota; class Desulfovibrionia; order Desulfovibrionales; family Desulfovibrionaceae; genus Humidesulfovibrio. Next base: position 2,649 of record CAZXZF010000127.1, read on the forward strand.
CTTCAGCGTCTGCGGGGATCGTCCTGTCCCCCCTTCAATCAAGGAACACCTCTGGCCGCCGGGGACAACGTGTTGCCTGGCCCGTGCCGTGTCCTCAAAGAACATCTCTACTCCGGCTGGGCAGAAACCGCGTGAAGCCTGCGCTCCCAGCTGACGATCATCCCGACGGAATACGAGGACGCGGCACTAGCGTGCGATCCAGAGGTTGAACTGCTGTCCGTCGCCCATGGCGGTGTTGCCGTGGATGATGTTGACGCTCTCGTAGGGCCGGATGAGCTCGGCGATGCGCCCTGCCTGGGCCTCATGGCCGTTGGCGGAGTATAGTTTGCGGATGTGCCCGTGGTAGCTGTCGTTCTTTTTGAAGAAGACCATGTGGACCGTGACGCCCTGATCCCGGAGCGTGTGTTCGACCTTGTCGGCGGTGTCCTTCATGTCGTCGGTGTAGATGAGCCGCACCTTGAGGCCCGCCAACTCCTGGCCCTGGCCGGGACCTTGGATCTGGGCCGGGCTGGCGGCGGCCGCGTTCTGGCTGGGCGGTTGGCTCAGGATGGCGGCCACCTCGCGCATCTGCCGCTGCCGCCAGAAGCCCAGCCGGAGCATGGTGCCGGGGCTGGCGCTGGCGACCTGGCGCACCAGGGTCTTGGGGCCGTCCAGGGCCTGGCCCTCCACGGCGAGGACCACGTCTCCGGCCTTCAGTCCTGCGGCCTCGGCCGGGGAGCCGGGCACGGCCTCGCGCACGAAGGCCCCGGCGGTCTTGTCGAGGCCCAGCGCCCTGGCGGTGCTGGCGTCCACCTCGGCCAGGTTCAGGCCGAGCCAGGCCTGGGGCTGGGCGGGTGTTTGCGCGGCGGCCTGGGCCTGGATACGGGCCTGGGTCACGGCGTTCTTGCGGGCCTCGAGTCGGCCGCCGGAGTCCGCGGGCGGGAGCGCGGCCAGCGTGGGCGAAGGCCGGGCCGGGGCCTGTCCGGCGGGGGCGGTGTTGAAGACTTTCTGGATTTCGCTGCTGATGGCGTTCGCGGCCGGGAGGGTGGCCGGAACGGGGGCGGAGGCCTGAACGGGCGCCGGGACGGGCGCCGCGCCGCTGCCTGCGAAGTAGAAGTCGCCCATGAGGCTCGATGACTCCCAGGGCGTCTGGCGCTTGCCCATCCTGGCCGAGTCTGCGGCCACGCCGATGCGCGTCTGCTTGAGCACCTTCTCGATGGTCAGGCCGGGGGTGCGCAGATGGTGCAAAAGGTGGGCGGTGTACAGGCCGTTCTTGCCCTCGCCGTCGGCGGCCACATCGCCGGGGGCCGTGGCAAAGGCCACCAGCGAGCCCGAGGGCGCGTCCATCTTGGCCAGCCCGCGCGAGTCCGAGCGGAAGCTGCGCGCAAAGGGGTTGTTGCGGCAGGCGTCGAGGATGACGATGTTCAGGCCGTTGCCCGCGTCCTCCATGCGCCCCAGCACTTTTCCGGCGTTGACGCACTCGTAGGGCACGTCCTTTTCCAGGGCCACCCGCGCGTCCACGGGCACGAGGTAGTTGTCGCCCGCCACCTGCAGGCCGTGCCCGGCAAAGAAGAACAGGCCCACCCCGCCCTTCTTGAGGCTCTGCCAGAACTGGTCGATGGCGTCGTTCATGGCGCGCAGGTTGGCGTTCTCGCGCAGGATGACCTCGAAGCCCACGCTTTTGAGCGCGCCCGCCATGTCGCGGGCGTCGTTGGCCGGATTTTTCAGCGGGCCGGTTTTGTAGGCCCCGTTGCCGATGACCAGGGCCACCCGCCTTTCCTGTTGCAGGGCCTGTTGCTGGGCCTGCTGCTGGGCCTGCGGGGCGGCGAGGGCGGACGCGGCCAGCAGGAGCACGAGGCAGGTCAAGAAGAGCAGGGCTGTGATGCGGCGCATGGGCGTTCTCCGATTTTCGCGCACGCTACCAAAAGCGGCGCAAAGGGCAAGGCTCCTGTGGCCGGGGGCTCATCTTTTACGGGTAACGGGGCCTTGTGCGCACCAGTTCCAGAAATGCGGCCGGGCCGTCCCGGCGGATGCGCTCGCCGTTCTTGCGCCAGCTTTCGAGCAGACCCTCGGGCAGGCCGGGCTTTTCGCAGGGAAAGTCCGGGCACAGGCCGCAGAAGCTCACCTCGCGCTCCATGGCGCAGGCGCGCACGCCGCAGTTGCCGAGCAGGCAGCCGCCCTCGCGGCAGCCCTGGCACGAGCCCTGGGCCAGAAACTCAAGCATCCGCGCGAACTGCGGGTAGTCGCCCAGAGCCGGGTTCATGGCCGAGAGGCGCTTGGCGTAGGCGGCGAAATTGGGGCCAAGCAGATCGGTGAGGGCGCGGGCGTGGTTGCGGATCGCGCCGCCGGAAAAGGCCAGACAGCCGCCGCAGTATAGTCCGCAAGGCGCGACGAGGCGCATGAGCTCGCGTTCGGTGGGCAGGTTCCGCTGGGGCATGGGGGACCTCCTGAAAGGTGCTTGGAACCGCTCTATCCGTTTTGGCGGCGCGCGCCAAGGGGGGGGCGCTGAGGAGCTCGGCGGACTTTTCAGACCCGCCAGGCTGGCCGGTTGGCCAGCACCACGCCCGCCAGGACCATGGCCCCGCCGACCGCCAGGGCCAGGCCCACGCTCTCGCCCAGGATCACGGCGGACAGAAGCGTGGCGAACACCGGCACAAGGTTGATGAAGATGCTGGCGCGCGGCGCGCCCAGAGCCTGGATGCCGTCGTAGTACCAGGTGTAGGCCAGGCCAGTGGCGGCCACGCCCAGGTAGGCCAGGTTCGACCAGACCACCGGCCCGGCGGACAGGGTCGCTTCCGCCAGCCCGTCCGCCAGGGCCGGGCCCAACAGCAGCAGCGTGCCGACCGCGCAGGACCAGGTCACGGCGGAAAGCGCGGTTATCTGCCGCATCACCCGGCCCCCGCCCATGGTATAGGCGGCCCAGGCCGCCACGCAGCCCAGAATGAACACGTCGCCCAGGCCGATGCCGTTGCGCAGCAGCTTCTGCGGATCGCCGTCAGAAAGGATCACGGCCACGCCAAAGAGCGACAGGGCGATGCCAAAGGACTTCAAGGCCGTGGTGCGGGCGCGCAGCACCAACGCCGAATACAGGGCCACGGTGGAAGGCACGCAGGCCACGATCATGGCCGCCCGGCCCGCCTGGATGTGCGCCAACCCGGAGAAAAAGAAGTAATTGTACAGGAGCACGCCCGAAACCGCCAGAAAGAGCACCCCCTTCCACTGCGCCCGGGGAAACTGCGGCCAGCGCCCTTCCGCCCGGCAACTGGCCAGGTACAGGAACGCCGTGGCGAACAGGAAGCGCAGAAAGGCCGCAGAAAAGGGCTGCATGACCTGGGCAATCATCCGGCCCGAAACCCAGGTCCCGCCCCACAGGGCCATGCAGGCCGTGAGCTTGGCGTAGACCTCCAGCCCCGCGCGCCCCTGGCCCGGCACCTGCGGCTGGCCCCCGGCCTGTGCTTGGTTCATGACGCGCCGCCAGCCAGCTTGTCCGTCGATGCGACAGGCGACCCGCCAGGCGGCGCGCCAACCAGGTCGCCAGGGTTCCCGCCAAAAATCTCGTTTGAAACGCCGCCGGGCACAAAGGCCGCCGCTCGCACCGGCGAGCCGTCACACCCGAGCACCGGCAGGCACACAAACGCGAAGCCCGCCGCCGGGAGCTGCTCCAGCCCGCGCAGATTCTCCACGATGACCAGCCCCGCGCCCAGAAGCGCCCGGTGCGCCGGCAAATCGCGCGAGCCATACGGGTCAACGCTGCCCGCATCCAGCCCCAGGCCCGACAGCCCGCCACCAGACTGGCGCAGCCCGGCCAAAAGCAGCGCCGCCTCGGGCGTCACATGCGCGCCCTGGGTGTAATAGCCCGGCTGGCCAAAGCGCGCGCCATCGCCCGTCCAGAGCAGCACAAAGGCCGGAGCCTGCGCCCGCAGCCACATAAGGCGCGGCTCAATGTCCGCAGCCGTCACCGCCAAACCCGCGCGGCCGCGCACATCCAGCACCACCCCGGGCCCGGCAAAACGCCAGAGCGGCAGATCCGCCAGGGCCGCGCCAGCCGCCAGCACATGCGCCGGGGCGTCCACATGCGTGCCGCTGTGCGCTGGCAGGCTGGCCAGATGCGACACGTACCCGTCCGTCGCAAGCGCGCCCATGGGCGAAAGCACAACCGGCGGGTCGCCCGGAAACATGGGCATGCCCGGTCGAACCGGCCAGGACAAATCGATGAGCTGCATGGAAGGACGCATGGATGCGGAAATACCCCCCTTCAAGCAGGCTGGCAAGTCCAGGGCAATCGCCCGCAACAGGCAGCCAATATGCCTCCGGCGGCCGGGTGGCCTGAGGCCCCCCGGTCCCCCCCCATTGGCCCCGGCCTGGGCGGCCTGGGCAGAGGCGCTGGCTTGGCCTGGCCCTGGCAATGCGCGCGGGTTTTCGAGCGCAGACGCTCAAAAACCCGCGCGCGGTGGCCCCTTTTGGGAGGGGAGAGACGAAGCAGTCTCTTGAGATGTTTCACCATGACTCACACAAGCCGAAAGGGCTGTTTCAGGTTCCTCCTGAAACAGCCCTTTCGGCGCAATGGGGGGGTCTGGGGGGCCTCAGGCCCCACAGCCGCCGGAGGCTATTTCTCTTTCCCTTGTTCTTCCAGCATGGCCAGCAGGCGCGGCAGCACGGCTTCGGGTGCGAGCTCTTTCAGGCAGCGCATGTGTCCCTGGGGGCAGTCGTTGTCGCCGCAGGGTTGGC
>CAZXZF010000128.1:0-7344 GCA_964645095.1 uncultured Desulfocurvus sp.
AGCCGTGGCGTAGGAGATGAGCGAGCCCGTGGGCGCGTCCATCTTGGCCAGGCCCTGCTCAGCGTTGCGGAAGCTACGGGCAAAGGGATTGTTGCGGCAGGCGTCGAGGATGATGATGTTCAGGTCGTTGCGCGCGTCCTCCATCTTGCCCAGCACCATCCCGGCCGGCAGGCAGGTGAAACGCACGTCGCTCTCGGTCTGGATGTTGGCGCTCACCGGCACCAGGTAGTTCTCGCCGCCCACCTGGAGGCCATGCCCGGCGTAGTAGAACAGCCCGGCCCCGCCCTGGCGCAGCTTGAGCCCGAACTCGCGCACGGCCGCGTCCATCTGCTGCTGGCCAGCGTCGGTCAGCAGGGTCACGTCAAAGCCAAGTTTTTTCAGGGCCGCGGCCATGTCGCGGGCGTCGTTGGCGGGATTCTTCAGCGGTGCGGCCTTGTAGGCGCTGTTGCCGATGACCAGCGCCACCCGCCTTTCTTGCGGCAGGGCGGCCTGCGGAGCGGCATCGGCAGCCTGCGCAAGCAGGAACAGCAACGGCAGCAGGAGGACAAGAACTCGGCGCATGTGGCGGTCACCTTCCAAATGTTTCCCCACACATAGCAAAAGCGGGGAAAACAGCAAGGCCAGCGCCAGGCCACCCCTTGACTTTTTCCTCAAAACGAACTTTATTCGGCTGAACGCCGGAGGACAGAATGATTGACAAGATCGATAAAAAAATATTGACGATAGTTCAGGACAACGGTCGCACCTCCAACGCCGAAATCGCCCGCCAGGTGGGCATGGCGCCCTCGGCGGTGCTGGAGCGCATGCGCAAGCTGGAGCGCAGGGGCATCATCAAGGGCTTTGAGGCCGTGCTGCGGCCCAAGGACGTGGGCTTCACCCTCACAGCGTTCACCTTCGTGCGCGTCGAAGAAAGCGTCGGCACCATGGACACGGGCAAGGCCCTGGCCAAGGTGCCCGGCGTGCTGGAGATGCACTACACCGCCGGGCAGGACTCCTACCTGGCCAAGGTCCGCGCCCGCGACACCGAGCACCTGCAGCACATCCTGCAGCAGTTCGGGGCCATCCCCGGCGTACGCGACACGCGCACCACCGTGGTCTTGAGCACCCTCAAGGAGACCCGCGTGCTGCCGCTTGATGCCGATGGACAGGACACGCCCGCCCAAAACGCGCAAGGAGCCGCTGAATGAGCGTTGAGATCAAGGCCCTGGACGAGAAGGTCGTCCAGCGTGGCAAGCAATTCTTCCAGAGCATCGCGGGCGAGGCCCCGTCCATCTTCAACAAGGGCTGGTGGACCGGCAAGGTCATGGACTGGGCCATGCAGAACGAGGACTTCAAGATCCAGATGTTCCGCTTCGTGGACGTGTTGCCCTACCTCACCACCTCCGAGTCCCTGTCCCGGCACATCGAGGAATATTTCGGCGACAAGGACGCCAACATCCCGGACGTGCTCAAGTGGGGCGCGGGCAGGACCGGCTTTGGCGGCGGGTTCGTGGCCCTGGTCCTGAACAAGGCCATCCGCTCGAACATCGAGTCCATGGCGCGCCAGTTCATCATCGGCGAGAAGGCCTCCGAGGCCGTCAAGGGCATCCGCCAACTGCGCAAGGACGGCTTCGCCTTTGTCATCGACCTGCTCGGCGAGGCCACGGTGAACGAGCGCGAGTCCGACGCCTACCAGCGCGGCTACCTGGAAGTGCTCGAGGCCATCCGGGGAGAATACAAGAAATGGGACGCCCTGGACGTCACGGGCGACCTCGACTGGGGCCACGCGCCCAAGGTCAACGTGGCCGTGAAGCCCTCGGCCTTTTACTCCCAGGCCAAGGCCGTGGACGTGGACGGCTCCGTGGACGGCATGTACCGGCGCATCGAGCCCATCTTTCGCAAGGTCAAGGAGATGGGCGGCTTTCTGTGCATCGACATGGAGCAGCTCAAGTACAAGGAAATCACCACCCTGCTCTACAAGCGCCTGCGCAGCGCCCCGGAGCACCGCGACTACCCGCACCTGGGCATCGTGTTCCAGTGCTACCTCAAGTCCACCGACGCCGATGTCTCGGAGCTGCTCTCCTGGGCGCGGCGCGAGAACCTGCCCGTGTCCATCCGCCTGGTCAAGGGCGCGTACTGGGATTCCGAGACCGTCATCGCCAAGCAGAACGGCTGGGAAGTGCCGGTGCACACCATCAAGGCCGAGAGCGACATGGCCTTTGAGCGCATCGCCAAGATGATCCTGGAAAACCACGACATCTGCCACTTCGCCTGCGCCTCGCACAACATCCGCACCATCTCCGCCGTGCAGGAGCTGGCCAGCGCCCTTGGCGTGCCCGAGAGCCGCTTCGAGTTCCAGGTGCTCTACGGCATGGCCGAGCCCGTGCGCAAGGGCCTGCGCAACGTGGCCCGCCGCGTGCGCCTCTACTGCCCCTACGGCGACCTCATCCCGGGCATGGCCTACCTGGTGCGCCGGCTGCTTGAGAACACGGCCAACGAGAGCTTCCTGCGCCAGAGCTTTGCCGAGGGCGCGGAACTGGAACGCCTGCTGGAGAACCCCGAGAAGACCGCGGCGCGCGAGCTTGCGGCCCGCAAGGACACCGCACCGGCGGCCACGCGTTCAGGCGCCATCCCGGCCTTCGTGAACCTCCCCAACGTGGACTTCACCATCCCGGCCGCCCGCGCGGCCATGCGCCTGGCCCTGGCCAAGGTCCGGGCGGGCTTCGGCGCGACCTATCCGCTCATCATCGGCGGCCAGGAGGTGCGCACCGGCGAGACGCTGGACTCCTACAACCCGGCCAACCCGGCGGAAATCGTGGGCAGGGTCTGCCAGGCCGGCCTGAAGGAAACCCAGGAGGCCGTGGCCGTGGCCAAGAAAGCCGCCCTCACCTGGCGCGACGTGGAACCCGGAGAGCGCGCCAAGGTGCTCTTCAAGGCAGCCAGCCTCATGCGCCGCGACATCGACGAGCTCTCGGCCCTGCAGGTGCTGGAGGTCGGCAAGCAGTGGGACCAGGCCCACGCCGATGTGGCCGAGGCCATCGACTTCCTGGAGTACTACGGCCGCGAGATGCTGCGCCTGGGCGCGCCGAGGCGCATGGGCGTTGCTCCCGGCGAGATGAACCGGTACTTCTACCAGGGCAAGGGCGTCACTGCGGTCATCGGGCCGTGGAACTTCCCCCTGGCCATCAGCTGCGGCATGGCCGCCGCCTCGATCGTCTGCGGCAACGCCGTGGTCTACAAGCCCTCGGGCCTGTCCTCGGTCATCGGCTTCGGCCTGGCGCGCATCTTCAAGGAGGCGGGCCTGCCGGACGGCGTGTTCAACTTCCTGCCGGGCAAGGGCTCGGTCATGGGCGACGCGCTCGTCGAGCACCCGGACGTGGCGGTCATCGCCTTCACCGGGTCCATGGAGGTGGGCCTGCGCATCCAGGAAAAGGCCGCGCGCGTACAGCCTGGGCAGCTCCAGTGCAAGAAGGTCATCGCCGAGATGGGCGGCAAGAACGCCATCATCATCGACGACGACGCCGACCTGGACGAGGCCGTGCTGGGCGTCCTGCATTCGGCCTTCGGCTTCCAGGGCCAGAAATGCTCGGCCTGCTCGCGCGTCATCGTGCTCGACCCCATTTACGAGCGCTTCACCAGGCGCCTGGCCGAGGCCGCGGGCTGCGTCAAGATCGGCCCGTCCGAGGACCCGGCCAACTCCATGGGCCCGGTGGTGGACCGCGCCGCACAGGCCAATGTCCTGAAGTACGTGGACATCGCCTGCTCCGAGGGCAAGGTGCTCGTGAAACGCGCCGACCTCCCTTCCGAAGGCTGCTACGCGCCGCTGACCATCGTCGAGGGCATCACCAAGGGCATGCGCATCGCCCAGGAGGAGGTTTTCGGGCCGGTGCTGGCGGTCATGCGCGCCGGGACCTTTGACGAGGCCCTGGACATCGCCAATTCCACCCGCTTCGCGCTCACCGGCGCGGTGTACTCCCGCAGCCCCAGGCACCTGGAAAAGGCGCGCCGCGAGTTCCGCGTGGGCAACCTGTACCTGAACAAGGGCTGCGTCGGCGCCATGGTCGAACGCCACGCCTTTGGCGGGTTCAACATGTCCGGCGTGGGCTCCAAGGCCGGCGGCCCGGACTACCTGCTGCAGTTCATGGACCCGCGCCTGGTCTCCGAGAACACCATGCGCCGGGGCTTCGCGCCGGTCGAGCAGGGCGACGACTGGGTGGCCTGAGCCCACGCCATACACCGCTCGCAAAGGGGCCGGGGGCATCGGCTCCCGGTCCTTCTTTTTCCGCCCTTGCCAGATGCGGCCAAACCAGGGACAATGGCCACCGTTCACGCAAACACCATCGACCTGACCCCTTGTCCCCATCAATTGACCAGAGGAACCCATGCGCAAGCCCAAGCCTTACGACCACACCGACCCCCGGCCGCCCAGCCGGTCCCAGAAGAAACGCGACAGCGCCGCCTTGCAGGTGCTCGGCGGCAAGCTGGCCGAGCTGCCCGAGTCGGCCCTCTCCAAGCTGGACCTGCCCCCGCGCCTCCTGGAGGCGATCATGGAATTCAAGGCCCTGGCCAAGCACGAGGCCAAGCGCCGCCAGCTCCAGTTCATCGGCGCGCTCATGCGCGACACCGACGCCGACCCGCTGGCCCTGGCCGTTGAGGACATGGAGTCCGGCAACCGCAGCCAGGCGCGGGAGTTCCACGCCGTGGAGGCCTGGCGCGCGGCGCTGCTCGCCGGGGACGAATCCGGCCTGGAGGCCATCGTGGCCCTGGCCCCGGAAAACGAGCAGGTCGAGGTGCGCAGCAAGATCCGCCAGCTCACGCGCAACGCCCGCGCGGAAGCGGAAAAGAACAAGCCCCCGCGCTCCAGCCGCACCCTGTTCCGCCTGCTGCGCGAGCTCAGGCAATCCGGCCAGGGGACCGCGCCCGTGGACACGGATGACGACGCTCTGGACGTTGATGCTCTGGACGTTGACGCCCTGAACGTTGATACGCAGGATGCCGATTCGCTGGCCCCAAACGCTCAGGATGCGCACGCGCTAAATGGGCATGGCACGGAGCAGACGTCAGAATTGGATGAGACCCCGGCCCAGGGCAAACCTTCCCGCAAGACCAGCTTCTGACGCCCCTTGACGCAGCGCGCCGAGGACTTACCTTTGCCGGGTCTGACCACCCAAGCACCAACAAGGAGCAAGCCACCGTGATTCATGAATATGCAGGGATCATCACCGAACTGGAAGACCGCGTCTGCCCGCACTGCAACAAGCCCATGGAAGCCTGGCTGGCCCCGCCCGAAACCGGCTGGGGCGTCATTGTTGTCTGCTACAACAACGAGTGCGCATACTACACGGGCTCGGAAGAAGACATCATAAACAAGCGCGACGCCTCGCGCATGGGCTGCCGCTACGCCGAGAACCCGGACACCAACTACACCCCGTTCAATCTGGTGGCCGTCTGCTTCTAGCGGCCCACAATACCGAAAACGCCAAAGGGCGTTCGGGGACCTCCCCTGAACGCCCCTTTTAACGCCACGGGGCGTCCTCTCACCAGGACATTGCCGCCGCCACACTGCTCCACCCGTCCACCCTGTCCCTGAGAATAGCTGCGGCCAGCGCCCACATGGTCAGGCAGACCAGGGCGCCCGGCACGCGCCAGGCCCTTGGCCTGCCCTGCCCCCATGCCCGTGCCGCTCTACTGGCACTGCTGGAATGTGCCGTCCACGCTCCTGGCGCGCGTGGGCAAGGCGCTCAAGGCTGCGGCGCGGCGCGAGCTGGGGCAAATGAAGAAGGAATAGCCTCCGGCGGCCAAGGGGCCTCAAGGCCCCTTGGAACCCCCATATGGCCTGGGCCGGGGGTGGCGAAGGCAAAGGCCTCGGCCTGGCAATGCGCGCGGGTTTTTCGTCGCAGGCTCCGAAAATACCCGCGCGCGGTTGGCCCATTTTGAGAGGGAAAGCAAAAGGGCACAACGCCGAAACGATTGGCTTTGCCGCTGCCCAGAAGGACACACTCCCGTGATCTTCCCATGAGTCACACAAGCCGAAAGGGCTGGATCAGGTTCCTCCTGATCCAGCCCTTTCGGCGCAATGGGGGGGGTCTGGGGGGCCTTAAGGCCCCCCAGAAAAAAACTCCCCTTCTTCTCTTTCTAGTAGCGGTAGTGCTCCGGCTTGTAGGGGCCGTCCTGGGCCACGCCCAGGTAGTCGGCCTGCTGCTTGGTCAGCTTGTCCAGCTGCACGCCCAGGCGTTCCAGGTGCAGGCGCGCCACTTCCTCGTCCAGCTTCTTGGGCAGGATCATGACCTTGGGCTCGTACTTGTTGGCCGCCAGGTCCAGCTGGGCCAGCACCTGGTTGGTGAAGGAGTTGCTCATGACGAAGCTGGGGTGGCCGGTGGCGCAGCCCAGGTTCACCAGACGGCCCTCGGCCAGGACGATGAGGGACTTGCCGCTGGGCAGGGTCCACTTGTCCACCTGGGGCTTGATCTCAAGCTTCTTGCACTTCAGGTTGGTTTCCAGGAAGCTCATCTCAATCTCGGAATCGAAGTGCCCGATATTGCAGAGGATGGCCTCATCCTTCATCTTGACCATGTGCTTGGCGTTGACCACATGGAAGTTGCCCGTGGCGGTGATGAAGATGTCGCCGAGCTCGCAGGCCTTGTCCATGGGCAGGACCTCGTAGCCCTCCATGGCCGCCTGGAGCGCGCAGATGGGGTCGATCTCGGTGATGATGACGCGCGCGCCGAAGCCGCGCATGGACTGGGCGCAGCCCTTGCCCACGTCGCCGTAGCCCACGACCACGCAGACCTTGCCCGCGATCATGATGTCCGTGGCGCGCTTGATGCCGTCAGCCAGGGACTCGCGGCAGCCGTAGAGGTTGTCGAACTTGCTCTTGGTCACGGAGTCGTTGACGTTGATGGCCGGGAAGAGCAGCTCGCCCTTCTTCTGCATCTCGTACAGGCGGTGCACGCCGGTGGTGGTTTCCTCACTCACGCCGCGCACCTTGGCCGCGATCCTGGTCCACTTCTTGGGGTCGGACTTGTACCCGTGGGCCAGGCGGTCCATGATGATCTGGAATTCCTTGTTGTCCACCTTCTTCTTGAGCAGCGCGGGCTGCTTCTCGCATTTGGCGCCGTGGTGGATCATGAGGGTGGCGTCGCCGCCGTCGTCCACGATGAGGTCCGGGCCGGAGCCGTCGGGCCAGGTGAGGGCCTGCTCGGTGCACCACCAGTACTCTTCCAGGCTCTCGCCCTTCCAGGCGAAGACCTTGGCGGTCTTGGCCTTGGCGATGGCCGCCGCCGCATGGTCCTGGGTGCTGAAGATGTTGCAGGAGGCCCAGCGCAGGTCCGCGCCCAGGGCGGAGAGCGTCTCGATGAGCATGGC
>CAZXZF010000129.1:0-7279 GCA_964645095.1 uncultured Desulfocurvus sp.
GGGCGTTCCGCTCCACGGGCACGCCGTGGGTGGCCCAGCGGGTGTGGCCCATGCCGGTGGTGGCCGAGAACACGTTCCTGGTGGCCAGCTTCTGCTCCAGGCTCGCCAGCTTGCCCTCGGCGCGGATGACCGAGAGCTTGCCCGTCTGGACAAAGCTGACCCCGGCGGAGTCGTAGCCGCGATATTCAAGGCGGCGCAGGCCCTCCACAACGAGGGGGACAGCCGGGCGATGCCCGCAGTAGCCGATGATGCCGCACATGGTTTGCTCCGTCGTTTTGGTTGGGCTTGGGCCTTGGTCAGGCTGTCGCCTTGGCCCAGAAGGCGGGCCAGTCTTGCAAAAGGGCGCGCAGGGCCTGTCCCCGGTGCGAGCGCGCGTTCTTTTCCCGGGGCGAAAGCTCGGCTGCGGACCGGCCCAGCTCAAGGTCCAGGAACAGGGGGTCGTAGCCGAAGCCGCCCTGCCCGCGCGGGGCGTCGAGCACGCGGCCTTCCCAGCGGCCCTCGGCCAGAATCTCCGCTCCGTTCGGCGCATGCGCCGCCACCACGCTGATGAAGCGGCAGCCGCGCCGGTCCTCGGGCACGTCGGCCAGGGTGGCCAGCAGCTTGGCGTTGTTCGTGGCGTCCGTGGCGTCCTGGCCGGAGTAGCGGGCGGAATACACGCCGGGCGCGCCGGAAAGCTTGTCCACGGCCAGGCCGGAGTCGTCGGCCAGGGCCACGAGCCCGGTGGCCCCGGCCACGGTGCGGGCCTTGAGCCGGGCGTTCTCGGCAAAGGTGGCGCCGGTCTCCTCGATTTCGCCGATGTCCGGGAAGGCTTCCAGGCCAAGCACGGCCACGCCGAAGGAGCCCAGCAGGGCCTCAAGCTCGGCGAGCTTGCCCTTGTTCCGGGTGGCCAGGACAACGGTATTTTTCAGGGGGGAGTTCGTTTCAGGCATGCCCGGAGTTTACCCGGTTGGCTCCTGTTTCGCAACCGCCAGGTGCGGGGGCAAAAGCAGGGTCACGCGGGTGCCCTCGCCGGGGATGCTCGTCAGGTCCACGGTGCCGCCCAGGTCGTCGAGGATCTTCTTGATCATGGCCAGGCCCAGGCCAGAGCCCTTGCCCTTGGTGCTGAAAAAGGGGCCGAAGATCTTGTCGCGCAGCTCCGGGGTGATGCCCACGCCGGTGTCCTCCACCTCCAGGAACACGTGGGCCGGGGCCAGGCCCGTGCGCACGGTGAGCCGCCCGCCCGAGGGCATGGCCTCCATGGCGTTCTTGACCAGGTTGACGAGGCACTGCTTGATGAGCTCCGGGTCGGCCTTGACCAGCGGAATGTCCGTGGTCAGGGCCACGAGGGGCTCGATGCCCTGGTTCTCGCAGGCCATGCCCATGAGGTCCATGGTGTCGCCCACGATGCCGTTGATGTCCGCCAGGCCCGGCGCGGACACGGAGGGCCGGGCAAAGGTCAGGATGCTCTTCAGGATGCCGTCGAGCCTGCGCGACTCGGCCACGATGATCCCGAGCTTCTCCCTGGTCTTCTCGTCCTCGGCCTCGCGCAGGAGCTGGTTGGCGAAGCCGCTGATGGCGAAGAGCGGGTTTCTGATCTCGTGCGCGATGTAGGTGGACATCTCGCCGATGGAGGCCAGCCGCTCGGACTGTTGCAGGCGCAGCTCCATCTGGGTGCGGCTGGTGATGTCGCGGCGGATGCACAACAGGCTCGACACCGCGCCCGAGTCGTTCTTGATGGGGTAGATGTACTCGCGCACGTAGTGCATGCGCCCGTCCTGGTCCACCTGCGGCAGGGTGGCCTCGGCGGTCTCGCTTGTGGCCAGGGCCTGCTCCAGGGGCGACCCGCCTCCACCATGGCTGTGACTGGCGCTGTCGTTGCTGCCGTCATCGCCGCCGGTCGTTTCGGGCAGGAGGAAGAAGGTGCGCAGGTGCCGGCCCGTCACCTCGGCCTTGGAGACGCCCAGGCGGTTCAGCAGAGCCTTGTTGCAGTCCAGCACCATGCCGTGGTGGTCGGTGAGGATGATCTCCTCCTTGAGCTGGTCGATGACGTTTTTCAACAGCGTCTGGGTGTGCAGCAAATCGATCTTGCAGGCCACCCACATCTGGTCCGAGGACAAAAGGCGCAGGAAGAAGCTGGCCGCCGCGCGCTCGACCAGGGCCACCGTGGCAGGCAGGCCGAGGCGCAGGTCCTGGATCAGGGCCTGCTGGCCCGTGGTCTCGATGACCATGCTGATCTCCGGGTGGGCGAGGAGCATCTCGCGCCAGGCGCTGTACACGGGCAGGTCCAGCGTCGCGGAGAAGCGCTCCCCGGCCGGGGCCGTCTCGTGCAGGGCCAGGGCCACCAGGCCCAGCTGGCCGAGCACGCGCTCGTTGCCCAGGTTGGCGAAAAGCTCCCAGAAAGGCACCAGCGACGACTTGTCGCCGATGATGCCTATGCGGTATGGCTTCTCTGCCCGCAGGGAATCGACCATGAGGCTCCTCTTGCGGCTGGTGGCGGCCGCATGCAAAACGTAGGCTCACACTACAGGAGTTTGTGCAAAGCGCAATGCCTTGCTGCAAATGAATCTGCAAAACAGTGTAATATCGGAACATGTAAAGGAATCCTGATGTCCAAAGTCCGCGTGCACACCATCAGCCTGGGCTGCCCCAAAAACCGCGTGGACACCGAGCGGCTGCTCGGCGTGCTGGGCAAGAGCTTCGCCCCGGCCGAGGCCGTGGACGCCTCCGACCTCGTGCTCATCAACACCTGCGGGTTCATCCGCCCGGCCGTGGAGGAATCCGTGGAGACCATCCTGGCCGCCATCCGCGAGGTGGCGGAGCTGACCCCGCGGCCGACGCTGGCCGTCACCGGCTGCCTGGTCTCCCGCTACGGCCAGGCCGACCTGGCGGCGGACCTGCCCGAGGTGGACATCTGGCTCTCCACGCGCGAACTGGAAAAGTGGCCCGGTCTGGTGGGCGCGGCCCTGGGCAAGAAGAACCTCGACGCCCTCGGCCCGCGCCGCCTGAGCACCGGGCCTGCCTACGCCTATCTCAAGGTCAGCGAGGGCTGCTCGCACAAATGCGCCTTCTGCACCATTCCCTCCATCCGCGGGCGCCACGTCAGCCGCCCCCTGGACGACCTGGAGCGCGAGGCGCGCCTCTTGGTGGAGCAGGGCGGCGTGCCGGAGCTGGTCATCGTGGGCCAGGACGTGACCTCCTACGGCCACGACCTGGGCCTGAAGGACGGCCTGAGGCGCCTGCTGGACCGGCTCCTGCCCATCAAGGGCCTGCGTTGGCTGCGGCTCATGTACCTGTACCCCGCCGGGCTCACCGACGGCCTGCTCAAGCACATGGCGGGCCTGGGTCAGCCGCTCCTGCCCTATTTCGACATCCCCTTGCAGCACGCCCACCCGGATATTCTTTCAGCGATGGGAAGACCTTTTGCCAAGGACCCGTCCCTGGTCATCGAGCGCGTGCGCAGGCACTTCCCGGACGCGGCCCTGCGCACCAGCCTCATCGTGGGCTTTCCCGGCGAGACCGACGCGCACTTCAAGGCCCTCAAGGAGTTCGTCGCGCGCACGAAGTTTTCGCACCTGGGCGTGTTCCCCTACCACCAGGAAGAGGGCACCCCGGCGGCCAGCCTGCCCGGCCAGGTGCCCCAGGGCGTCAAGACCCGGCGCAAGAACGCCCTCATGAAGCTCCAGGAGGGCATCAGCCGCGAGCATCTGGCGAGCCTGGTCGGCTCGCGCCTGGAGGTGCTGGTGGAGGAGCCGAGCCCGGAGTGGCCGGGCCTGCATGTGGGCCGCGTCTGGTTCCAGGCCCCGGAGGTGGACGGCGTGACCTACGTCAGCGGGCCCAAGGTGCGCCCCGGACGCCTGGTGTGCGCCGACATCGAACAGGCCCAGAGCTACGATCTGGTGGCCCTGGCGTAAGAGAACAGCCTCCGGCGGCCAAGGCCTGGGATGCCTCCGGCGGCCAAGGGGCCTGAGGCCCCTTGGAACCCCCATTGGCCTGGGCCGGGGCAGCGAGGGCAAAGGCTTCGGCTTGATGTGTCGGGCGAATAGGCAAGATGTTTAGCCAGAGAGCATAGGCAGACACAGGAAGCGCCATGAAAACCGAACTCGCGAATCCCTACCCCGGCAAGAACTGCTTTTTTTGCGGCAGCGGCAACGCCCACGGGCTGCACCTGAAATTCTACCATGATGACGAACGCTGCGAAACCTCGGCGGAGTATGTTCCGGCAGAACATTTCGCCGGGCAGGGCGACATCCTGCATGGCGGCATTCAGATGGGGCTCCTGGATGAAATCATGGGCTGGGCCAGCTTCGTCCATACGGGCGAGATGGCCGTGACCACCAAGATGGAGGTCCAGTTCCTGCGGCCCTTGCACATTTCCGGGCAGCCCGTCCGCCTCGCCTGCTGCGTGACCGGGCAAAGCGGCAGGAAGGTCCATCTGCAGGCCGAGCTCGTCAATGCCGAAAACCTCGTCTGCACCCAGGCCGCAGGCACCTATCACATCCTCACGCCTGAGATGCACGCGGCGCTGGTCCGGGGAAAGACCGCATAGCGCGCGCTCCACGGAATGCCGAAACAAAAAGCCCCGGCATGATCCGGGGCCTTTTTGTGCGCCTCGCCTGACCCTGGCTACTTCAGCTCGATCTTCTCCAGCCCCTTCATGTAGGGCCGCAGCGCCTCGGGCAGGGTGACTGAGCCGTCGGCCTGCTGGCCGTTTTCCAGCACGGCCACCAGCGCGCGGCCCACGGCCAGGGCCGAGCCGTTCAGGGTGTGCAGGTGCTCGGACTTTTTCGCGCCCTTGGCCTTGAAGCGGATGTTCGCGCGCCGGGCCTGGAAGTCCTGGAAGTTGGAGCAGCTTGAGATCTCCCGGTACTTGTTCTGGCCGGGCAGCCAGACCTCGATATCAAAGGTCTTGGCCGAGGAGAAGCCCAGGTCGCCGCCGCACAGGGCGATGACGCGGTAGTGCAGGCCCAGGCGCTTCAAAATCTCCTCGGCATGGCCGGTGAGCAGCTCCAGGTCGGCCATGGACTGCTCCGGGCGGGCAAAGCGCACCAGCTCGACCTTGTGGAACTGGTGCTGGCGGATGAGGCCCTTGGTGTCCTTGCCGTACGAACCTGCCTCGGACCGGAAGCAGGGCGTGAGCGCGCAGTAGGCCAGGGGCAGCTGGTCCTCTTCCAGAACCTCGCCTGCGTGCAGGTTGGTCACCGGCACCTCGGCCGTGGGGATGAGGTAGTATTCCTGGCCCTCGATCTTGAACAGGTCCTCGGCGAACTTGGGCAGCTGGCCGGTGCCGGTCATGGCCTGTTTGTTGACCAGAAAGGGCGTGAGCACCTCGGTGTAGCCGTGCTCGGCCGCGATATCGAGCATGAACGCGCCCAGGGCGCGCTCAAGCTTCGCGGCCCAGCCGAAGCTGACGCAGAAGCGCGAACCGGTGATCTTGCCCGCGCGCTCGAAGTCCAGGCCGCCGAGCGCCTGGCCCAGCTCCCAGTGCTCCTTTGGGGCGAAGTCCAGCACGGGCTTCTGGCCCCAGGTGCGGATGACCGGGTTGTCGTCCTCGCCTGCGCCGTCCGGGGTGGACTCGTGCGGGATGTTCGGCACCTTGAGCAGCCAATCGGACTCTTGTTCTTCTATGACGGCCAGCTCGGCGTCGAGCTCCTTGACGCGCTCGCCCATCCTGGACATGGCGGCCATGAGCTCGCTTGCGTCCTGGCCTGCGCGCTTGAGCCTGGCCACCTCGGCCGAGCCCTGGTTGCGTTCGGCCTTGAGGCCTTCCGCCTCGCGGATGAGCGCGATGCGGGCCTCGTCCAGGCGGGCGAACTCGGCCACGTCCGGCTCGGTCTTGCAGCGTTTCTTCAGGCCCCGGCTCACGGCGTCCAGGTTCTTCTGCACGAACTTCAGGTCAAGCATGGTCGTCTCCTCGAAAATGGGGCGCTCCCAGCGCGGATAAGCGCGCGGGCTTCCCGCCGTGTACCCGAAGCCGGGCCGGGAATAAAGGGGGAAATGGCCATGCCGGTCAGGGGCTCCGCCCCTGCACCCCGCCAAAGGGCCTGAGGCCCTTTGGAATCCCCATTACGCCGAAAGGGCTGTTTCAGGAGGAACCTGAAACAGCCCTTTCGGCTTGTGTGGGGCAGGGGAGAGTTGTGGGGAGGCCTTGGCAAAACGTGGGCAGGCTGAAAAGGCCGTTGCACAACCTGGAACCTGGCTGCAACACCCCTGAAACCCCCGAAGGGGGCGCGCGCATGCCAGGGCCAAGCCAAGCCGACGCCGTTGCCCAGGCCACCCAGGCTCAGGCCGATGGGGGGGACCGGGGGGCCTCAGGCCCCACGGCCGCCAAAGGCAGCGCCCTAAGGTTTACGGCTCGATGCCGTCCTCAAGGTTCTTGCGGCGCACGTACAGCAGGTAGGGCACGATGATGGCCAGGCCCACCGGGCCCAGGTCCTGCCGCCACAAAAACCAGGCCGCGAGGGTCGCGCCCAGGGCGGTGAAGGTCAGCTGGCGCTTCTTGCGGCGGTCCAGGGGCCGGGCCAGCCAGGCGCATTCCAGGCCGATGAGCGGCTCCAGCCAGGGCAGCAGGCCCCTCAGCTCCGTGTGCTCCATGGGCGGCAGGGGCAGCGCGAAGCAGCCCGCGACGAGCCCGAGCCCGGCCAGGGTCAAGAGGGCGGCGTTGTGCGTCAAGAGGCCCAGGGGCAGGAGGCCCAGGCTGGCTGTCTGCAGGCACCAGTTCCAGGGCTCGCGCCGGCGCAGGCGCAGGGTCTGGGCGCTGTTTCCGGCCCGCTCGCGCAGGCTGGTGAGGAATTCTCCGCTGTCCATGCCCACAATTGCCACGCCCGGCCCCATCCTGTAAACAGTTGCGAACAAAAGGCGGGGGTGTCGGCATGAAAAAGGTGGATTTTCAGGGCCTGCTGGAGCAGGAGGGGGCGGAGCGCCTGGGGGCCCTGGCCTCGGATGCCGCGCGGCTTGTGCATAACCAGGGCTGGCTGCTCTCCACGGCCGAGTCCTGCACCGGCGGCCTGCTGGCCCACACCCTGACCAACATGGACGGCAGCTCGGCCTGGTTCCACGGCGGGGTGGTCTGCTATTCCAACGCCCTCAAGACCGGGCTGCTCGGCGTGGACCCGGCCCTGCTGGCAGAGTTCGGGGCCGTGAGCGAGGCTGTGGTGCTGGCCATGGCCCGGGGCGCGCTGAGGCTGCCGGGCATGCCCGAGGGCCGTGGCGTGGCCGTGGCCATTTCGGGCATCGCCGGACCCACCGGCGGCACGCGCGAGAAGCCCGTGGGCACGGTCTGGATGGCCTGGGCCTGGCCGGG
>CAZXZF010000130.1:0-7250 GCA_964645095.1 uncultured Desulfocurvus sp.
TCGAGGCCATGCGCCGCGAGGGCGCCATGCTCGGCGGCGAGCAGTCCGGGCACCTGATCTTCATGGAGCACTCGACGACCGGTGATGGCACGCTCGCGGCTCTGCAGCTCCTGCGCATCATGTGCCAGAAGAACCGCCCGCTGTCGCTTTTGGCGCACCTGATCGAGCCCTTCCCGCAGGTCATGGTCAATGTGAAGCTCGCGCGCCGGGTGCCCTTTGAGGACCTGCCCGAGGTGGGCCGCGCCGTGGCCGCGGTTGAGGCCGAGCTTGCTGGCCGGGGCCGCGTGCTCCTGCGCTATTCCGGCACCGAGCCCAAGGCGCGGGTCATGGTCGAGGGCGAGGACATCTCCCGCGTGGAGCAGTATGCCGCCGACATCGCGGCGGTCCTGGAGCGCTCCCTGCGCTGAAGGCGCGGGGAAACGCGCAGCATCTAGACCGAGGAGGAAGCTCATGGACGTACGCAAGGTCGTCATTCCGGTGGCAGGTTGGGGCACGCGTTCGCTTCCGGCCACCAAGAACATCCCCAAGGAGATGCTGCCCATCTTCAAGAAGCCGGTGGTCCAGTACGTGGTCGAGGAGGCCCAGGCTGCGGGCATCGACACGGTGGTGCTCGTCACCAGCCAGAACAAGACCATCATCGAGGACCATTTCGACCACAACCTGACGCTCGAGAACCTGCTGGAGCGCAAGGGCAAGACCGAGCTCCTGAAGGAAGTGCGCGCCGTGGCCGAGATGGTCAACATCATCTCCGTGCGCCAGAAGATCCAGCTGGGCCTTGGGCACGCGGTGCTCTGCGCGCGTGAGGTCTGCAAGAACGAACCCTTCGCGGTCATGGTCGGCGACGACCTCATGTTCGGCAAGCAGCCCGGAATCCAGCAGCTCCTCGACGTGGCCAGGACCGAGAACATGGCCGTGGTCGGCGTCATCGAGGTGCCGGAGAACAAGGTTGACCGCTACGGCATCATCCAGGGCGAGGAGTTCATGCCCGGCGTGTTCCGCGTGCGCAACCTCGTGGAAAAGCCGGCCCTGGGCACGGCCCCTTCGCGCCTGGCCATCGTTGGCCGCTACGTCCTGGTGCCGGAGATCTTCGACTACCTGGAGAAGCTCGAGCCCGGCGTGGGCGGCGAGCTGCAGCTCACCGACGCCCTGCAGGGCCTGGCCGACAAGAACCGCCTCCTGGCCGTAAAGCTGCGCGGGCAGCGCTTCGACGCCGGGGACTGGGTGGAGTACCTGACGGCCAACATCTACTTCGCCCTGCACGACGAGGACCTGCACGACGACCTCGTCAAGCGCATCCACGAACTCGTCCCCTGCAAGGGCAAATAGGGCCCCTTCGGGGTCCCTTCGGGACTTTCAAGGGGGGATGTGCATGAGCCTGGCGCGGCAAGCCTGGCAGGTGTTCCTGGCCAGCCCGCCCTATGCGGCCTTGACCTACCTGTGCCCGGACTGGTTCCCTGCCCCGCAGCCCGGCCTGCGCGTGCTGGCCCCGCTGGGCCGGGGCCTGCGCGTGGGCGTGCTCCAGGAGCCGACCAAGGTCCCGCCCCAGGGCGTTGACTTGAAGCCCCTTGTCTGGCCGCTGGAGCACGAGCCTGTGCTCGACCCCGGCACCCTGGACCTGGTGCGCGAGCTCTCGGCCCGGCACATGGCCCACCCGGGCCGGGTGCTGGAGCTGATCCTGCCGCGCGGCCTGCGCTCGTCGGGCGCGTCCTTCTCCGTGGAGCACCCCGATTTCCCGGCCACCCTGAGCCCCAAGGCCCTGCAGGCGCTGCCGCCCGAGCGTTTGCGCGTCCTGGCCGGGCTCTGGGCCGAGGGCCGCATGCGCGTGCGCCTGGCCCCGCGCAGGCAGGCCGAGGAGCTTTTCGTCATGCTGGCCGCAGACCCGCCCTGGGCCGTGCGGCCCAATGCCGTGAACCAGATCCGCCTGCTGGAGCGCCTGTTCGATGCCGGGGCCATGAGCCTGGGCGCGGTGCGCGCCGTGTTCGGCGACGGGGGCATCCTGGCCATGAAGCGCCTGGCAACGGCTGGCATCGTGCGCCTGGGCGAGCCCCTTGACTCCGTCGACAACCCGGACGAGATCCCGGCCTGCGTGCCTTTGCCGGGCGAGCTTTTGCCGGGTGCGGACACTGACTCCATGCGCGCCACCCCGGAACAGCAGGCCGCCCTGGACGAGCTTCTGCCCGCCCTGGAGTCCGGGGAGGCGCGCATGGCGCTCATGCACGGGGTCACGGGCAGCGGCAAGACCCATGTCTACCTGGAGCTGGCCAAACGCTGCCTGGAGTCGGGGCGCTCGGCCATATTGCTGGCCCCGGAGGTGGCCCTGGCCTGCCATTTGTGGCGCCAGGCCCGCGCGGCCTTGCCGAATGCCGAGGCCTATTTCTCCCATGGCTACCAGAGCCCGCGCCGCCGCGAGCAGACCTTCTCGCGCATCGGCGCGGCCGCCGGCATGAAAAGGGCCCCGGTGCTCGTGGTGGGCACGCGCTCGGCCCTGTTCCTGCCCATCCGCGACCTGGGGCTCATCGTGCTCGACGAGGAGCACGACGAGTCCTACAAGCAGGAGGAGCGCGTGGCCTACCACGCCAAGGAGCTGGCCTACTCGCGCATCCAGCGCTCCGGGGGCCTGCTGGTGCTGGGCTCGGCCACGCCGGACGTCAAGACCTTCCACGCCGGACAAAGCGGCCAGCTCCCGGTGCAGACGCTGGCCACCCGCGTGGGCAGCCGGGCCATGCCCGAGGTGCGGCTGGTGGACATCGCGGGCCTGAAGGACCCGGACGAGCCCTTTGCCCCGGAGACCCTTGCCGCCATCCAGACGGCCCTGGACGCGGGCGACCAGATCATCGTCATGCTCAACCGGCGCGGCTACGCCCCGGTGATGTACTGCATGGCCTGCGAGGAGGTGGTCCAGTGCCCGGACTGCCAGGTGGGCCTGACCTACCACAAGCTGCGCGAGCGCCTGGTGTGTCACTACTGCGGCCTGACGCACCCCTACCCCATGCCCTGCGGCAAGTGCGGCGGCGTGACCTTCGTGCCCATGGGCGAGGGCACGGAGCGGCTGGAGGAATATTTCCTGCGCACCCTGGGGCACGAGGTCTCGGTGCTGCGCATGGACCGCGACAGCGCGCGCCGGCAGGAGCGCCTGGAGGAGATCCTGCGCCGCTTCCGCGAGGGCGAGGCCCAGGTGCTGGTGGGCACCCAGATGCTCTCCAAGGGCCACCATTTTCCCGGCGTGACCCTCGTCGTGGTGACCAACGCGGACATGGGCCTGTACCTGCCGGACTACCGCGCGGCCGAGCGCACCTACCAGCTCCTGGTGCAGGTCTCGGGCCGGGCCGGGCGCGGGGAAAAGCCCGGGCGCGTGCTGGTGCAGACGCGCAACCCGGCGCATCCCTTCTGGGACTTCGTGCTGCGGGCCGACTACCAGGGGTTCTACAACCGGGAGATCGCCAGCCGCCAGCGCTTCCGCTACCCGCCCTTCACCAGGCTGGCCCTGTTGCGCCTAAGCTGCCCGGCCAACCAGGAGCACCTGGTGCAGGCGATGCTGGAGTTCGGCCGGGCCCTGCGCGCGGCCGCCAAGCCCTTGGGCGTGGACGTGCTTGGCCCTGCGCCCGCGCCCATGGCCCAGTTGCGCGGTCGCAAGCGCTTCAACTGCCTGCTCAAATGCGCCGACTGGCAGCCCATCCGCGCGCTCTTCGTGGTGGTCTCGCGCCCGGAGGTCAAGCCCGAGGGCTTTCGCCTGGAGCTGGACCTGGACCCGGTGAACATGCTTTGAGCCGCTTGCCTCGGGCGGCGTTCCAGAGACTCTCGACAAGAAGGCCGTGCCCATGTATCAAACCCGGATGAGCCGCTCCATACACCTGCGCACCCCCTTCTTTTTCGCTGTAATGCTTATCTTTTTTCTCGCACCGCGGCCTGCGCGGGCGGAGCAGAAGATCGGCTTCGTGAACCCGCAGCGCGTGGTCAACGAGACGCACCTGGGCAAGACGGCCAAGGCTGATCTGGCGCGTTATGTCGCGGAGAAGGAGCGCCTGGCCAAGGAGAGCGCCGCCCAGGTCGCCACCCTGCGCAAGGAGGCCGAGGCGTCGGGCCTTGCGGCCCCGGACCGGGGCAGGCGCGAGGACCTGCTGCGCCGCAAGGCCGCCCAGCATGAGCAACTGCTCTCCGAAAACGCGCGGGACATCAAGGCCGAGGAGACCCGGCTTCTGCAATACGTCATGCGCCGGGCCGAGGCCGTGCTCGAGGAGCTGGGCAAGAAGGGCGGCTACGCCATCATCTTCACCGATCCCGCAGCCGTGGGCTATGTGGACAAGGCCTCGGTGGATTTGACCGAGCGCGTCGCCCGCGAACTCGACGGACGCAGCAAATAGCCATGCGCAGCCTCATCTCTTGCATCATGGCGGCCCTGCTGGCCCTGGCCTGCGCCGCCACCGGGCTGGCCAAGGAGCCGGGCTGGGGCCGCGTGTACACCGTCCGCGGCAAGGTGACCGTGCGCGAGAACCCGGAACAAACCGCGCTTGCGGTGCGCGTGCTCAAGAGCGGCCAGAAGGTGCGCGTGGACTTCGAAGACGGCGGCTGGGCCGCGGTGTTCGATCCGGCGGAGACGGTGCGCGCCGAGACGCGCGCCCAGGGCTATGTGCGCCTGGCCGAACTGCGTTCCGAGGCCAGGATCGGGGCCAGGCCCGAGGCCGCGTTGCAGCCCGAGCAATCGGAAAAGCCTGCAAAGCCCGAAAAATCCACGAAGTCCGAAAAATCTGATAAGCCCCAGAAGTCCGCAGCGCCGGGCACAGCCGACAAAGGCAAGAAGGCAGAGTCCAGGAAGGGCGCGCAGGCGCAGTCCTTTGGGGAAATCCGCGTGGCTGACCGTCCGATGGCCGTGCGCGCCGGGCGGGACAAGGACACGGAGTTCAAGCGCCTGCTCAAGGCCGGGCAGCGGGTGCGCGTGGATTTCCAGGAGGACGGCTGGTTCGCCGTGTTCGCCCCGGACGAGACAGGGCGCGACCTTGCGCGTGCCTGGGGCTATGGCCGCGACAAGTACCTGGTGCCGGAAAAAGACTACACCGGCCAGCCCCTGCCGGAGCCCACGGAAGCGGCGGCCAAGGAGTCCCTGGCCAAACCGGCTGCGGCGGGCAAGGAAGCCCAGGCCAAGCCCGCGCCGAAGCAGAAAGGCGAGGATGCCGTGGGCTATTCCGTGCTGGCTCGGCAGGCGGACCACTTGCGGCCGCTGGCCCCGGTGGTGCTGCGCGTGCGCCTTGAGGTGGCCGCGCCGCCCGCGCCCGAGGCCTTGCGCAAGATCGTGCGCGAGATCTGGAAGGCCGAGCGCCGCAAGAGCGAGGACCTCCAGGTGGAGGTGCTGCTGCCGGGCATGGACCAGGGCGGGTTGGCGTACGGCGTTGCCCGCTTCCACGACGATGGCCGGATCAGGGAGTTCTGGTGGCGCGAGGTTGTCCTGCGCACCAAGCGTTAGGTGGTGCTACGCACTGAACGCCAGGAGGTGCTACGCACCGGGCGCTGATTTCTCCTCGCACCAGCAAAACGAAAGGGGCCGCGGATCACTCTGCGGCCCCTTTGCTTTCGCCGGTGTGGCGACTATTTCATGAACAGCTGGAGGGGCGGCCGGGGCACGGCCACGGGGAAGGCGCGCTTGGTGGCGGTCTCCTTCGCGGCCTTGGTGTCCACGAAGACATTGCCGCAGGAGTGGCACTTCCAGTGGCGCTGCTGCTTCTGCAGGCGCATGAGCAGCCCGTCGCGGTCGTAGCAGAGCTGGCAGTAGGGGCCCTTGTGGCGCAGGTCGTCCGTGAGCCAGTACTTCTGGCCGTCGAACTCCATGCACTCGGCCATGTCCAGCACCTGGGCCACCTCGATGATCTGGTTCTTCAGGGCCTCGTTTTCCTCAACCAGGCCAATATATTCGTCCTGCAAGGCCTTGAGCAGTTCCCTGGCCTCGTCGTCCCGGCCTTCGGTGATGAGCTGGTGGATCCTGCCGAATCCCGTAGCGTGGAGCAGTTTCTTCGACATGGGGATCTCCATATGGCGTTGTTGCCGTTGATACCCCTCTTATCGACCCCCCGAAGCGCTATCTTTAGGGCTGTTGCGGGTTTTGGATTGCGCCTGCGGGCGCAAGAAAAAGGCGGAGGCCCGTTGGCCCCCGCCCTTGGCGTGCGGAAAGTGAGATGTCTAGCGGGCCTGGGACCTGAAGCGGTCGGCCAGGACGGCCAGCTTGGCCGCGTCCGGGTACTTCCTCATCTGCGCCTGGTTCTTGGCGATGCGCGAGGAAAGCGGCGGGTGCGTGGAGAACCACGAGCCCTTCTTGTCGGGCGAGCTGGCCTCGATCCTCTTCAGGGACTGCAGCACCTCCATGAGGCCCGCCGGGTCGTAGCCCGTGCGGTAGGCGGTCTCCAGGGCCGAGGCGTCGGCCTCGTACTCCATGTTCTGGTCCAGGCCCTTGTCGAAGAGCACGTTCTGCAGATCGCCGATCATGCTCTCAAACTGCGCGCCCTTGTCGCCCTTCATGGTGGCGGCGGTGATCTGACCGACGCCGGAGAAGAACTGCGCGCGCTGGATGCTTTTGAGCGCGTGGCGCAGGGCCACATGCCCCACCTCGTGGGCCAGGATGCCCGCCAGCTGGGCCTCGGACTGGATGGTGTTCATGAGCCCGGAGGTGACGAAGATGATGCCGCCGGGGCAGGCAAAGGCGTTCTGCACGGGGCTGTCCACCACCACGAAGCGGTAGGGGATGTCGGGCCGGGGGGAGTTCATGGCCACGGACATGCCAACCAGGTTCACGTAGTGCTGCATCTTCTGGTTCGTTGTGGGCATGCCGTAGCGGCGCAGGCCTTCCACGGCCAGGCGCTCGCCTATGGTGCGCTCGCTCTTGTAGTCCATCTGCTGGGAGCTGCCGAGCACGCTCTGGGCGCCGGAAAGGATCTTGGCCTCCTTGGAGTTGGGGTCCAGGAGGTTGTCCAGGAATCCGGCGGCGGCCAGCGCAGGCAGGGCCACGAGCGCGCACAGGACCAGCAGGGTGAGGATGCGTTTGGCGTTCATGGCAGGCCTCCTATTTCGCATACTCGCCGATGTGGCCGGCCTTGAGGAAGTTTTCGATGTCCTTCTTGTCCACCTTCTCGGCCAGGATTTTGTCCAGGGCCTGCTTGTAGTCCGACAGGGGACGCGCCGGGCGGCCAGCGGCCTTGGCCGCCTGCTGCTCGCTCTCGTTCAGGCCGCGCATGCTGCGCGCGCTGTCGGCCTCGCTGACCATGATG
>CAZXZF010000131.1:0-2367 GCA_964645095.1 uncultured Desulfocurvus sp.
GCCAGGCAGTCCACGTGCCCGCTGACCAGGTGCCCGCCCAGGCGGTCGCCCAGGGCCAGGGCGCGCTCCAGGTTGACTGCTGCGCCGGTCTTCAAGCCCCCCAGGCTGGTGTGCTTCAGTGTCTCGGCGCTGGCGTAGACCGTGAACCAGCCCGCGCCAAAGGTCTCCACGGTCAGGCAGGCCCCGTTCACGGCGATGGACTCGCCAGGCACGATATCCGCAAGCTCGAACAGGGCGCGGACCTTGAGCCGCGTTTCCGCGCCCCTGGCCTCCACGCTCTCCACGCGGCCCTTGCCCTGCACCAATCCAGTGAACATTCCTATCTCCTGGGCTTGTAGGTCAGTTTCAGGTCGTCGCCGCAGGAATCGGCCACGGCCAGACGGAAATTCAGCGTCTCGTCCATGCTCTGCACGGACGCGCCCGCGAACAGGCTCTTGCCCTCGGCGTCGCCCAGCACGCGCGGGGCCAGGTAGAGCACGAACTCGTCCACCAGTTCCTGGCGGGCCAGGGACAGGGCCAGCTGGCCGCCGCCCTCGCACAGCGTGCGGTAACAGCCGAACTCCGCGCGCAGGCGCTCAAAGGCCCCGGCAAAGCTGAGGCCGTCGACCGCGCCCTGCTGCTGGCCGCCGGGGAGCTCCGGCAGGCCCCAGATGAGGGTGCCGCGTTCGCGCAGCTCGTCGGCCAGCGGGGTCTTGGCCGAGTACTCGCTGGTCCAGAACAGCACCTGGCCGGGCCGCTGGCGCAGCAGGTTGAAGGTCGAGTAGGCCTTGGGCAGGGTGCTCGTGACCACCACGGCCAGGGGCTGGCAAAAGCCCCCCTTCGAATCGTGGGGCAGGCCGTCCGCGCCCAGGCGGCAGGTCAGCTCCGGGTTGTCGCCGTAGAAGGTGTTGCCGCCCACGATGACCGCCTGGACCTGGGAGCGCAGCCTGTGCACGTCGGCCTGGGACTCCGGGCCGCTTACGGCCTGGGGCCGGCCCCCGCGCGCGGCGATCTTGCCGTCCAGGGTGGAGGCCATCTTGAGGATGTTGTACGGGCGTTTGGTGGTGGACCAGATGCGGAACTCGTCGATGAGGTCCAGGCACAGGGCCTCCTGGACGCCCAGCACGACATCCAGCCCGGCGGCGCGCAGGACCTCGGCCCCGCCTCCGGCCACGTGCGGGTTGGGGTCAACGCAGCCGATGACCACGCGGCCCACGCCCGCATCCAGGATGGCCCTGGTGCAGGGCGGGGTCTTGCCCTGGTGGTTGCAGGGCTCAAGGGTCACGTAGAGGGTCGAGGCGGCCGGGTCCACGCCCTTCTGGCGCGCGTCGCTTAGGCACTCCACCTCGGCGTGCGGGCCGCCTGGGGCCTTGTGCCAGCCCTCGGCGACGATCTCGCCGTCGCGCGCCAGCACCGCGCCCACGCAGGGGTTGGGGGCGGTCAGGCCGCGGCCGCGCAGGGCCAGTCTGGCCGCGCGCAGCATGAACCGGTCATGTGGACCGGTAGTCTCCAGGCAGGTAGGCATGTTCCACCCCCGCTTCTTTGAGCATGTCGTTGGCCAGTTCGTCCGGGTACTGTTCTGCGAAATAGATGGCCTTGACCTGGCAGTTGATGAGCATCTTGGTGCAGATGAGGCAGGGCTCGGTGGTGCAGTAGATCTCCGCGCCAGAAAGCGACAGCCCGTGCAGGGCGCACTGGATGATGACGTTCTGCTCCGCGTGCAGGCCCCGGCAGAGCTCGTGGCGCTGGCCCGAGGGGATGTTCATCCGCTCGCGGATGCAGCCCACCTCGCGGCAGTGGGCGACGTTGGTCGGGGTGCCGTTGTAGCCGGTGGCGATCATGCGCTTGTCGCGCACGGCCACCGCGCCCACCATCCGGCGCAGGCAGGTGGAGCGCTCGGCCACCAGGTGGGCGATGCGCATGAAATAGATGGGCCAGGGGACGCGCTCACTCATCGGCCAAAGCCTCCCGAAGCCGCAGGTTCACGCCGCCCGGCCCGATGCGCTGCGGCTCGGGCCGGACGGCGGGGATGGTCGTCTACCAGGCGTAAAGCGGGAACTCCCGGGCGAAGTCCTCCACCTCAAGGCGGATCTCGTCGAGCACGGAGTCGTCGCCCATGTTCTCCAGGGCGGCGGTGATGGCCTCGGCCACGGCCATCATGTCCTCTTCGACCATGCCGCGCGTGGTCAGGGCCGGGGTGCCGATGCGGATGCCCGAGGTGATGGTCGGCGGCGTGGTGTCGAACGGGATGCCGTTCTTGTTCACCGTGATGCCGGCCTTTTCCAGGGCCGCCTGGGCGTCCTTGCCGGTGATCTTCTTGCTGCGCAGGTCCACCAGCATGAGGTGGTTGTCCGTGCCGCCGGAGACCAGGTCGAACCCGGCGTCCTT
>CAZXZF010000131.1:2467-7220 GCA_964645095.1 uncultured Desulfocurvus sp.
AAGTCGATGGTGCGCGGGTAGGCGCTGGCGCCCGCGATGATCATCCTGGGCTTGGACTCCTTGGCGATACGCTCCAGCTCATCGTAGTCGATGGTCTGGGTGTCCTTGTTCACGCCGTAGGAGACGATGTTGAACAGCTTGCCGGAGAAGTTCACCGGGCTGCCGTGGGTCAAGTGCCCGCCGTGGGCCAGGTTCATGCCGAGCACGGTGTCGCCGGGCTTGCACGCGGCGAAGTACACGGCCATGTTGGCCTGGGAGCCGGAGTGCGGCTGGACGTTGGCGTACTCGCAGCCGAAGAGCTGCTTGGCGCGGTCGATGGCGATGTCCTCGGCCTGGTCCACGAACTCGCAGCCGCCGTAGTAGCGCTTGCCCGGGTAGCCTTCGGCGTACTTGTTGGTCAAAACGCTGCCAGCGGCCTGGCGCACGGCCGTGGAGACGAAGTTTTCCGAGGCGATGAGCTCAAGCCCGCCCACCTGGCGGTCGATTTCTCCGGCCACGATGGAGGCGATTTCCGGGTCCTGGATGAACAGTTCTTCCATGGCGATGGTTCCTCGATTAGTCCGTTGTGCGCCTGGGGCGGCTAGCCCGCGAAGCGCTTGAAGAGCATGCAGGCGTTGGTGCCGCCGAAGCCGAAGGAGTTGGACAGCGCGAACTCGGCCTGCTTCTGGCGCGGGCCTGCCGCGCCGTAGTCCAGGTCGCATTCCGGGTCGGGCGAAAGCTGGTTCACCGTGCCGGGGATGGTGCCGGTATGCAGCGTCATGACGCTGAACACGGCCTCCACGCCGCCCGCCGCGCCGAGCAGGTGGCCGATCTGGCCCTTGTTGCCGCAGATGGCGATGTTCTTGGCCTGCGCGCCGAACACGGTCCTGATGGCCCGGGTCTCGCACAGGTCGTTTAGGTAGGTGCTCGTGCCGTGGGCGTTGATGTGGTCCACGCGCGCGGGCTCGATGCCCGCCTCCTCCACGGCCTTCTGCATGGCGATGGCCGCCCCTGAGCCGTCCTCGGGCGGTGCGGTCATGTGGTAGGCGTCGCCGGAGGCGCCGAACCCGACGACCTCGGCCAGGATCTTGGCCCCGCGCCTTTGCGCGTGGTCGAGCGACTCCAGCAGCATGAGCCCGCAGCCCTCGCCCATGACAAAGCCGTCGCGCTCCTTGTCAAAGGGCCGGGAGGCGTGCTCCGGGTCGTCGTTCCTGGTGGACAGGGCCTTCATGGCGTTGAAGCCGGAAAAGGCGAGCGGCGTAATGGTGCTCTCGGCCCCGCCGCAGATCATGACGTCGTTGCGGCCGAGCTTGATCTCGGAGAAGGCGCAACCGATGGCGTGGGTGCCCGAGGCGCAGGCCGTGGTGGTGCAGATGTTGGCCCCGCGCGCGCCGTGCTCGATGGAGACCATGCCTGCGGCCATGTTGGCGATGATGGTCGGGATGAAAAACGGGCTGATGCGGCCCGGGCCGGAGTCCGTCAGCTTCTTGTGCTGGGTCTCGATGCCCTCGAGCCCGCCCAGGCCGACGCCGATGATGACCCCGGCGCGGTGCGCCTCCTCGGGCGGGATGGTCCACCCGGCCTGGTCCATGAGCATCTTGGAGGCGCTCACGGCGTACTGGGAGAACTTCTCCATGCGCCGCGCGGCCTTGGGGTGGATGTACCTGGTGGGGTCAAAGTCCTTGACCTCGCCCGCTATCTGCGTGTCGTGGCCGGTGGCGTCGAAGCTGGTGAGCCTGGCGATGCCGATCTTTCCGGCCAGCAGGTTGGTCCAGCTGGAGTCAAGGTCGTTACCGAGGGGGGTGATGGCGGCCAAGGCCGTGACGACAACCCTGTTCATGGGGGAATTCCGTGGTTCGGGTTCATCCCTGGCGGGAAAAGACGGAGCGCTCCACAGGCACGCGAGCCGGGAGCGCTCCGGACTGGTCAAAGATAACAGGCCGTTTGAGGCGGCCTTTTTACTTGTGCTTCTCGATGTACTCGATGGCGTCCTTGACCTTGAGGATCTTCTGGGCTTCCTCGTCGTCGATCTCGATGTCAAAGGACTCTTCCATGGCCATGATCAGCTCGGTCAGGTCCAGGGAGTCGGCTCCCAGGTCCTCGACAAAGGAGGCCTCGGGCTTCACTTCGTCGGCGGACACGCCCAGCTGCTCCACGACAATGGCTTTCACTTTCTCGGCTACAGACATATTCCCTCCAAAAGGTGTTTTTGACGTGATGGTTACATGTACATGCCGCCGTTGACAGCCAGGACCTGGCCCGTGACATAGCCAGCGCCCGCTCCGGAAAGGAACGAGACGGCGCTTGCGATGTCCTCGGGTCCGCCCAGGCGGCCAAGGGGAATGTTCTCCAGCATTTTCGAAATAATTGCCTCGGGCAGGGCCGCGGTCATGTCGGTCTGGATGAAGCCGGGGGTGATGGCGTTCACCGTGATGTTGCGGCCGGCCAGCTCGCGCGCGGCGCTCTTGGTCAGCCCGATGAGCCCGGCCTTGGCGGCCACGTAGTTGGCCTGGCCGGCGTTGCCCATCTGCCCGACCACGGAGCTGATGTTGACGATGCGGCCCCGGCGCTGCTTGACCATGATCTTGGCGGCCTCGCGCAGGCAGGCGAAGGCGCCGGTCAGGTTGACCTGGATGACCCGGTCCCAGTCCTCGTCCTTCATGCGGATCAAGAGGCCGTCCTTGGTGATGCCGGCGTTGTTCACCAGCACCTCAAGGGTGACCTTGTCCTTGATCTCCTCACTGAAAAACGCCGTCACGGCCTCGCGGTTGGAGGCGTCCAGGCGGAAGGCCTTGGCTTCGCCGCCGTCAGCGGTGATGGCGGCCACGACCTTTTCGGCCTCCTCGGGCCTGCTGACAAAGGTCAGGTAGACCTCGAAGCCGTCCTTGGCCAGGCGCTCGGCGCAGGCGCGGCCGATGCCGCGTGAACCGCCCGTGACCAGCGCAACCTTGGGCAAGTCGCTCATGATTTCCCTCGTTCGCGGCGGGTTTGCCCGCCGGGTTGATCGCACGCCATTACCCGAATTCGCGCCGGACTGCAAACATCCGTGCGCCAGCGCCCCGCCTTGGTCCTAGAAGCGCAGCAGGGCCGAACCCCAGGTGAAGCCGCCGCCAAAGGTGCTCAGCAGCACAAGATTTCCGTCCTTGATGAAGCCCTCGGCCCGGGCCTCGCTCAGGGCGATGATCACCGAGGCGGCCGAGGTGTTGCCGTATTTCTGCAGGTTGGTGAAGATCCTCTCGGCCGGCATCTCCAGGCGGGTGCCCACGGCGTCGATGATGCGCAGGTTGGCCTGGTGCGGGATGAACACGTCCACCTGGTCTTTGGTCAGGGTGTTTTTCTCCAGCATCTTCTTGCAGATGCTGCTCATGGCGCGCACCGCGTACTTGAAGACCTCGCGGCCGTTCATCTCCACGAAGAAGTCGCGGCGCAGGGTCTCGCCGGGCTTGTAGGGCGTGCCCGAGCCGCCGCCCTTGACGGTCAGCAGGCCGTGGGCCGAGCCGTCGGTGGCCAGCATCACGTCGAGCACCTTGGCGCAGCCCTTGGGGGCGTCGGGGCTGTCTGCGGTGACGATGGCCGCGCCCCCGCCGTCGCCGAAGAGGATGCAGATGCTGCGGTCGGTGTAGTCCAGGCGCGAGGACACGATGTCCGTGGCCGCGACCAGGACCTTGGCCTCGGGGTGCAGGCAGATGAACGCCCGCGCCGCCTCAAGGGCGAAGAGAAAGCCGGAGCAGGCGGCGGAGATGTCCAGGGCGGTGCGGCCGATGATGCCCAGGCGGTCGGCCAGCATGCAGGCGGACGAGGGGATGTAGGCGTCGGGCGTGAAGGTGGCCACCAGGATGTGGGTCAGCTCCTCGGCCTGCATGCCTGCGTTCTCCAGGGCCATCAAGGCCGCCTGGTGCGAGAGGCTGACCGTGGTCTCGCCCAGGGCGGCGATGCGCCGCTCCTTGACCCCGGTGCGCGAGGTGATCCATTCGTCGTTGGTGTCGACCATGCGTTCGAGGTCGGCGTTGGTGAGCCGGGTCTCCGGCACACAGTGGCCCAGTCCGCGAATGATGCAGGGAGTTGTCATTGGGTTTACTCGGTGTGGTGTTTGCCGGGGCTTACCGGCGGTTATCCTCGGCCCGGCCGTGGCTTGCGCCAGGGGCCGGGCAGGGGCGCATCAGGCCTTGTGCCTGCTGAACTGCGCGAGTTCAGTATGGGCGGAGAGCTCCGCCGCCAGGTGCTCGTGCGACTTGCGCTCGACATAGGTCGCGGCCATGCGGATGGCGTTGGTCACGGCCTTGAGATTGCTCGACCCGTGGCAGACGATGAGGATGCTCTTCAGCCCCAGGAGCGGGGCTCCGCCGTATTCGGCGTAGTCCAGCATCTGGGCGAAATTCTTGAGCGAACGCATGCTGAGCGCCGCGCCCATGCGCGAGAGCATGTGCCGTTTCAGCTCGCGCTTCAGCACCCGGCCAAAGGATTTTGCCAGGCCTTCCGAAAGCTTGAGGCAGACGTTGCCCACAAAGCCGTCGCACACGGCCACGTCCAGGTCGCCGGTGAAAATGTCGCGGCCCTCGACGTTGCCCACGAAATTGAGCGAGGTCTGCTTCAGGAGGTCAAAGGCTTCCTTGACCATGACGTTGCCCTTGCCCTCTTCCTCGCCGATGGACAGAAGGCCCACCCTGGGCTTGTCCACGCCGAGCACGTCGCGCGCCAGCACGTCGCCCATGATGCCGAACTGGGCCAGGTGCGAGGCCTTGGAGTCCACGTTGGCGCCCACGTCGATGAGCAC
>CAZXZF010000132.1:0-7214 GCA_964645095.1 uncultured Desulfocurvus sp.
GTGGCCGTGGCCCTGTTCTTCGACTACACCAACGGGGCCCACGACAGCGCCAACGCCATCGCCACCATCGTCTCCACCAAGGTGCTCTCGCCCAAGGTGGCCGTGGTCATGGCCGCAGTGCTCAACTTCGCGGGCGCCTTCATGGGCGATCAGGTGGCCAAGACCATCGGCAGCGGCATCGTCAACGCCGACATGGTCATGGGCTCCCAGGCCCTGGTGCTGGCCGCGCTGCTCGGGGCCATATTCTGGAATGTGCTGACCTGGTACCTGGGACTGCCCTCGTCCTCGTCCCACGCCCTCATCGGCGGGCTCATGGGCTCGGCCATCTGCTACGGCGGTGTCGACGCCCTCAACTACATGTCCATCCTGAAGAAGGTCATTGTTCCTCTGGTGCTCTCGCCCCTGGGCGGGTTTCTGGGCGGCTACCTGCTCATGATCCTGCTCACCTGGACCTTCCGCAACCACAAGCCGCGCAAGGTCAATGGCCTGTTCCGCAAGCTGCAGATCGTGTCCTCGGCCTTCATGGCCACCAGCCACGGCCAGAACGACGCCCAGAAGACCATGGGCATCATCACCCTGGCCCTGTTCATCTTCCACGAGATTCCGGCCATCGAGATCCCCTTCTGGGTCAAGCTCGTCTGCGCCGGAGCCATGGGCCTGGGCACGGCCACCGGCGGCTGGAAGATCGTCAAGACCATGGGCCACAAGATCTTCAAGCTCGAGCCCATCCACGGCTGCGCGGCCGAGACCGCCGCCGCCCTGGTCATCACCGGAGCCAGCCATTTCGGCGCGCCCATCAGCACCACCCACGTCATCTCCACCTCGGTCCTCGGCGTTGGTTCCTCCAAGCGTTTCTCCGCCGTGCGCTGGGGCGTGGCCGGGAACATGGTCCTGGCCTGGATCATCACCATCCCGGCCTCGGCTCTGGTGGCGGCCCTGTCCTTCTATGCCCTGAAGTTCGTCGGCGTGATCCACTAGCCGCAGACCTTCCCGCCCTGATCCTCTTGCCCGATATTTTGTATTTAAAAAGCTGATACAATAACCGTTTGTATCGATTCCTGCGCCCTGGTATGATGTTCAGGCCTAACTCACACAAAAGGGAGGCCATGATGGATCAACTGCAGGAAAACTTGCGGTCCGGAATCGAGGAGCAGGTACGCGAGCGGTTCCGCAAAGTGGCACAAAGCCCGCACGGACTCTTTTCCTATCCCACCGGCCGTGAGGGCCTGCTGGCCCTGGCCTACCCCGAGGAGGCGCTTTCCGCTCTGCCCGAATCCGTGCTGGAGTGCTTCTGCGGCGTGGGCAACCCCTTTGCCGCCGGGCTGCCTGGCGCTGGCGAGCAGGTGCTCGACGTGGGCTGCGGGGCCGGGGTGGACGCCCTGGTGGCGGCGCTTGCGGTGGGGCCGCAGGGCCGCGCGACCGGGCTCGAGTTCTCCCCGGAGATGCGCGGACGCGCCCAGGCCAACGCTGCCTTGGCCGGAATCAGCAATGTCTCCTTCGTGTCTGGCGGGGCGGAGGAGCTGCCCTTTGCCGACGCCAGCTTTGATCTGCTGCTCTCCAACGGCGTGTACAACCTCGTCCTGCGCAAGCGCCAGGCCTTGGCCGAGGCGTACCGGGTGCTGCGGCCCGGAGCGCGGCTCCAGGTGGCGGACCAGATCATGGACGACGCCGCGCCGCGCGAGCAGGCTCAGGTCCAAGGCGGCCCGCCCGAGGCTTTGAGCTGGGCCGCCTGACGGGATGGCGCTGTTCCGGGAAAGGTTTTCCTGGAGATGATTCAGTCTGCCGGGTTTGTTGAGCCCAGACTGCTGCACCGGACCGGCTTCAAGAGTTCACCGGTGACCGTCGGCGCGGTCTTCAGCGCGCGCAAGCCGGGGTGAACGCCCCTCTAGGCACGCGCAGCCCCCGCATCCCTTGACATGCGCTCTTTGTAAGGACACTGTTCGTAGCATCGGAGAAGGCCGAACTTTTGGTCCGGCTCTTCGGGGTTGTTGATTCCTGTTGCGTACGGGCGGAGCACAAGGGCATGGAGCAGAAGCAGGGCAGAGTGCTGGTGGTGGACGACGAAGCGGTCAATGTGGCCGTGCTTCGCGGCATCCTGAGCCATGCCGGCTACGAGGTCCTGAGCGCCGCCAGCGGACCCGCTGCCATGGCCTTGGCCACAGTCGAGCGCCCGGACATGATCCTGCTCGACGTCATGATGCCGGGCGTGTCGGGATTCGAGGTCTGCCAAAGGCTCAAAATCGACCCTGCAACCGCCCATGTGCCCATCATCTTCGTCACCAGCCTGTCTGATGTCTCGCAGAAGCTCACGGGGCTGGAGCTCGGCGCCGTGGACTACATCACCAAGCCCTTCTTCGCCCCTGAGGTCGTGGCGCGCGTGCGCGCGCACATGGATTTCCAGCGCCGCCAGGGCGACATCATCCAGGAGCAGGCCGGTCGTCTGGGCCAGATCCAGGCGGCGCAGCGGGCGCTGCTCGTCCGGCCGGAACAGCTGCCCGGGGCGCGCTTCGCGGTGCATTTCGTGCCCGTGCTCGAGGCCGGAGGCGATTTTTACGAGGTGGTGGACTTCGGCCAGGGACGGGCAGCCTATTTTCTGGCCGATGTGAGCGGGCATGACCTGGGCGCGTCCTTCATCACCTCCTCGCTCAAGGCGCTGTTCCATCAGCACGCCGCACCGGACCGCCATCCCGCCGAGACGCTCAAGGCCATGAACCGCATCCTCCGCGCCATCACCCCGGAGGAGCTGTATCTCACCGCCGTGCAGCTGTATGTGGACAGGGCGCGCGGGACCTATGCCTTGAGCGTGGCCGCGCATCCGCCCGTGCTGGCAAGTCTGGCCGGCAACCCGCCAATGCTTTTCGATCTCCCGGGTTCGCCGCTGGGGCTCTTCGACGAGGTGGACTTTTCCAGCGCCGAGGGCCGCCTGAGTCCGGGCGACCGCTTCTTCCTGTACACGGACGGCCTGGCCGATGGGATCGACGGGGGCAACGGCGGCCTGGCGACCTCGCGCACGTTCCGCACGCAGCTGTGCGCGGTGTGCAGGCAGACAGGACCGTTGCAACTGTCCGAGGCTGTCCGGCGCATCGTCACCGAGCTTGTTGGCGAATGCGTCCCAGGCGACGACATCGTGCTGCTGGGGGTGGAGGCATGAAGCCTGCACGGGCAGGGAGCCCGGCAACGGTCCTGGAGCGCAGTTTCCCAGCCAGCCTGGACGCTGTGGAGTCCTTTGTCGCCGACATGCGCGGGCAGCTGAGAGCGCACGGCCTGGAGGCCGTCTGCTTCGACCTGGAGCTCATGGCGCGCGAGGCCCTGGGCAACGCCGTGCGCCACGGGTGCGGGGATGATTCCTCGCTGTCCGTCAGCGCCCGGCTTGCGGTGCAGCCGGACCGGGTTGAGTTGTGCGTCTCCGACAGCGGCGCCGGGTTCGACTGGCGCAACGCGCCAAGCTGCCTGCCCAACCCGTCCAGCGAGACGGGCCGGGGCCTGTGCATCCTGAAGCATTATGCGGACACGGTTGAATTCAACGATTCCGGAAATACTGTCTGCATTTCCAAGGTATTGCCTTTTGAGGAGGGACAAATGAGCACGAAAGAAGGAACGCTGAAAAAAATCACGATCGAGACCAACGTCTCCGCGAACAACGTCCAGGCCCTGCGGGAGTTGTTCAAGCAACACTTGCAGGATGGCGTCACGAGCCTGGAGCTGGATTTCCGCCATGTGGAGAGCATCGACTCCGTGGGCATCGGGCTGCTGGTGGCCACGCACAACTCCCTGGCCAAGGCGGGCGGGAGCCTGTCCCTGGTCAATGTCAGCCAGGACATCCATCAGCTTTTTGCCCTGATGCGCCTGGACAAGCATTTCGGCGTTTCTCAGGCCAGCGCGGCCAGCGCGGTCGGTGCGGCCAGTGCGGCCAGTGCGGAGGGATAAAAAGCCATGACACTTGAAGCCAGCGACCTGATGACGGGCTTTGTGGACGACTGCCGCGAGCATCTGGACCACATCGAAGCGTCGCTCATGGACATCGAGGCCGCCGGGGACAATCAGGACCCGGAGGTCGTCAACAGCGTGTTCCGCGCCGCGCACTCCATCAAGGGCGGGGCAGGCATGCTCGGCCTGGACAACATCAAGGCCCTTTCGCACATGCTCGAGAACGTCCTGCACATGGTGCGCAGCAATGAAATGGTGCCCACCCACGACGTCGTGGAGGTGCTCCTCAAGGGCTTCGACAGGCTGACTGAACTGGTGAACAACATTGAGGAAAGCGAGAACATCTCCATCGACGCCCATGTGGCGAAACTCGTTGCGCTGACGGCCAAGAACTCAGCAAAGGCGGATGCCCCCAGGGAGTCGGCGCAGATCGAGGTCGGGCAGTCACGCATCTTCACCGTGGACCCGGTGAGCCTTGAACAGGCCCGGTCAGGCGGCAACGAGATCTACCTGCTGGAGTACGACCTCATCCACGACATCCACGGCAAGGGCAAGATGCCCCTGGAGGTCTTGCGCTCCCTCACGGACACCGGGCGCATCGTGGACTGCAAGGTGGATTTCGCGGCTGTGGGCGACCTGGACGCCTTTGGCAACCGCATTCCGTTCTATGTGCTCTTCGCCACGATCCTGGAGCCCAAGTATGTCTACGGGCTGGTCAAGCTGGCCCCGGAGCGCGTGCGGCACATCGACGATGCCGGGGATGCTGTGCATGTCGCGCCGCTGTCCACATTCCGCGAGGAATTCGGGGCGGTGGTGCTGAACGTCAAGGACAGGGCAGGGCGCATCATCGTGCCCAGGCATGTCGACGCGCATGCTCTGGCCAACCTGCGCATGGCCCTGCTGGGCGCCATGAGCCGTTGCGCCAGCATGGTTGTGGACTGGGGAGGCGTGAACCAGTGTGACCTATTCTTCTACCAGATGCTCTGCGCCGCGCAACACACGTACAATGCCAAGGGCATCCGGCTGGCCATCGAGGGAACCCAGGACGCCGACCTGCGCAAGGCTGCGGCATCCATGGGCTTCGGCTGCCTCAATGTCTCCGGTTGCCTGTTCAACGCGGCCTGAAGACCTCCGTCTTTCCCGGTTCGCCCGGTTGTTTTTCGTGTTGCCAAGGCTCTTGAATCTCGGAGGCAAGGCCATGAAAAGGCGTCTCTCCGTTGTCTCCGTTGTCTTGATCGTGGTGTTGATGTTGTTCTCCTCTGCGGCATGCGCCGCAGGGGCACGCAGCGGCTCTGTTGAAGATCATGAGATAACAACAAATGTGTACTTTGCGCTGGACAAAGAGTTCAAGGCGCAAACCGGCGACAACACCGAATTTGTGGTGAAGACTTTCAATGGGGAAGTCACCCTTGGTGGCGCCGCAAATGAGCAGGAGAGCATCAACAGGGCTGTTGAAATCGCCCGCAGGGTGAGTGGCGTGAAGTCTGTCGAGAACCGCATGGCCATCCGATTATACTAGCGTCCCGGCCCTTCGCAGGCCAGGGCGACGCGGCTCTGGCCACAGGCAGGAAAGCCGCCGGTCCTCAGCTTTGCAGCAGGGAAAAGCACATCCCTTCCGGCCATGAGCCACCTTGCCAACGCCGGACCCTTCAGGCCCCTGGTCCTTTGCAAGGCAACCAAAACATCTGCCTGAGCCCCCCCCAGGACATTTTCCCGGCACCGTGAAATTGTCCCGCGCCAACTCCGCCTTTCCCCTCCATGAAACGGTGCATCCACCTATTTACCCTCTCCTGATACGGCCATAAATAGCCCTAACGTAGGGGATTTTCCTGGCTGCCAGCACATGCAGCCACCTGCGGCATGTGGGAATGGTCTGTTTTGGGAGGGGGTATGCCCAGCAATTCAGAATACGCACAGAAGCAGTTTCGCACGGAAAAGGCAGAGAATTCCGAGAGAGAAAAAACGGAATTGGAACTGCGTGCATTGCGGAGCAAGGTGCAGGCCCTGGAAGAGAAGGTCTCCAGCCTGTCGCATGAGCTTTCCCTGAAAAAAGTCATTGGCGAGAACAAACGCGGGTTTTCCTGAGCACACGAGAGAACCGTCTCGCGGGCAATGCGCACCCATGCCGGGGGCATTGCCCGCGTTGTTGACCGGGACACGCGCGAGGGCAGAGGCAAGTGTTATTTGTGGAATCATTGTAACGGGAGGAAGTATGGCTCAGTGGCCCAAAAACAACGACGTTCTGAACACTGTGAACCGGGGCAATCCCTGTGAATCCGGCCTGTGCACCCTGTGCCGCGCCGACTGCTCCGGCAAGTGTGAGACTTGGCTCTCAAGCCTCAAGGGCCGCAGTCTGCTCTATCCCCGGGATTTCGGCGCGGTCACCGCAGGCAGCGCCAATACCTGCCATGTCGGCGTGAGCTACAATTCCCTGCGCATTCAGGGCTACAACTATGGCGCGGACGGCCTGGCCCAGGGGCTGACAAGCTCCCCGGACAACTGCCTGTTCACCAAGGTCAACCTTGAGACCAGCTTCGGCAACGAGGACCCGGTCAAGTGCCGCGTCCCGCTCATGACCGGCGCGCTGGGCTCCACCTTCATCGCCGCAAAGTACTGGGACTCCTTTGCCATCGGCGGCGCGCTGGTGGGCATTCCCGTGGTCGTGGGCGAGAACGTCGTCGGCGTGGACCGCCAGTCCAAGCTCACGGGCAAGAAGATCACCAAGGCCCCGGAACTGGACCGCCGCGTGGAAACCTATCTGCGCTACCATGACGGCTATGGCGCCATCATCGTGCAGATGAACGTGGAGGACACCCGCAACGGCGTGGCCGAATACGTCATCAACCGTTACGGCGACAAGGTCTGCCTCGAGCTGAAGTGGGGCCAGGGCGCCAAGAACATCGGCGGCGAGATCGAGGTGGACAGCCTGGACTACGCCCTGTTCCTGAAAGGTCGCGGCTACCTGGTGGACCCGGACCCCGAGGACCCCAAGGTCCAGCATTCGTTCAAGAGCGGCGCCATCCGCAGCTTCGCGCGCCACAGCCGTCTGGGCTACACGGACCTCTCCTCCGAGGCCCAGGTGAAGGAAAACTTCATGCAGTCCGTGGCCTACCTGCGCAAGCTGGGCTACAAGCGCATCTCGCTCAAGACCGGCTCCTACGGCATGGAAGCCCTGGCCATGTCCATCAAGTACGCCAGCGACGCGCGCCTTGACCTGCTGACCATCGACGGGTCCGGCGGCGGCACGGGCATGAGCCCCTGGAACATGATGGAGACCTGGGGCGTGC
>CAZXZF010000133.1:0-7196 GCA_964645095.1 uncultured Desulfocurvus sp.
GGCACGATGCGCCTGAGCGAGTCAAAGACGTTCTGGGTGTGGGTGAACATCTCTTCCTCTGGGCTCATGGGCGGCAGGCCGAAGCGCGTGCGGAAGGTGTTGTAATAGGCGATGTTGGCCAGAAAGGAGTCAATGAGCACGCCGTCGCAGTCAAAGATGAAGCCCCGGACGCCGCGCAGGAAGGTCGCGTCCAGCTGGTCGGTGAGCACCGGCACGGGCTACGCGCCCTCCGCTGCTGCGCCGACGCTTTTCAGACGCACCGGGACGTCGAGCCAGGGCCGGGCCGCAGGACAGCGGTCCAGGCCGGACAGCCGCCAGGCCGGGGCCTGGAACACGCCCTTGGCCTCAGGCACGCCCGCATCGCGCAGGGCCTGGGCAATGGCCGCATCCGCAGTCACCAGCTCCTGGCCGGGCGCAAGCACCGCAAAGGCCTCCAGGATGCGCCGCCAGGGCAGGGTTTCGCCGTAGGCCTCGGGCAGGCCCAGGCCGGAGAGCATTTTGCCCATGGCCAGGGTGTCGCCGTCGGCCTCTTCGCCGTTCTCGGCATCGGCTTGCCCAGGGGCAACGGATGCCACCGCGGCATTGGCCTCATTGGCCTCGTCAGCCTCCTCGGGCGAGGCCACGCTCTGGCCCAGGCGCGCCCAGGAATCGCGCAGGCCCGCGTCGATCTGCCGCAGGTCGAGCATGCGCTCCTCCAGGTTCCAGGTCAGGAGCAGCAGGGTCTGGGCCTGACGCCGGGCCTCCAGCAACGGATCAGCGGGAGCGCCGGACTGGCCCGCTGCACCAGCCATGCTGCGCTCAACCTCAGCCTGAACCAGCCGCCCGCTCTCGGGCGCCAGGGCCTGGACCTGCTGCAAGAGGCCCTGCACGGCGATGTCGCGCGGGTTGGCCACGGATTCGCCGAAGCGCATGGTGTCGGCCAGGATGGCCTTGGCCAGGCGGCGGTCAAAGGGGGCGCTTTCCGGCAGCACATGGTCCGGGCTGTCCGGCCTGGCCAGGCCGGGATCGAGGAAGCGCACGCCGCCTGGCAGGGCCTGGCGCTCGGAGTCGGCCAGCAGGTCCGGGTGCAGATGCGGGAAATAGAGCGTCATGGCGGACTCCAGGGATGTTTCAGACGTTCTCGCGCAGGCGGAAGCGCTCACACTGTCCGGCGCAATCGGGCAGACGCAGCAGGCAGATGTCCTCAAGCAGATGACGGCACTCGGGCATGGACTCGCCGTCGCCCGAGAGCAGGTCCGGGCAGGGCACGGATTCCTCGGCCAGGCGCTCGAAGCGCTTGTGCCAAAGCACGCCCAATTCGGCCTCGGTCAGGCCGAAGTTCTCGGCCCGGTCCAGGAAATCATCGTAGACCGACTCCCAGCGGGCCAGCACCAGGCACCGCCAGGCCGTGTGCAGGCCGGGATTCAGGAACTCCTCGTACAGGCAGCGGCCCTGCTGAAAGTACTGGCAGCCGATGGCCGGAAAACGGACCAGCGCCCCGCGCGTCGCATCACCCATGTGCCGCCTCATCCCATGTGCCGCCTTTGCGGGCATCTTTAAGCCGCGGCAGGTGCGTTGTAAAGCCAGGGAGGCGCCCAGGCCTGGCCATTGGTCAGGGCACGGTCCCGGCAACTGATCAGGGGATGAGCCCGGCAATCGACCAGGCAATTGACCCGGCAGGCCCGCGGGCGTATGAACCCGCCCTAAGAGAGGTGCCACATGGGCGGAATCACAGGTCTGTTGATCATCATCATCGTCGTGCTGATCTTCACCGGCACGCATAAATTGCCGAAAATCGGCGAGGGGCTGGGGCGCACCATCCGGAACTTCAAGCGCTCCTTGACCGAGCCGGACGAGGTGGACATCACGCCCAGGACCCAGGACAAGGACGGCAAGGACAGCAAGGACGGGCCGCCCAGGCAGTAGCAGCTGCGGCGGCTACGGATTGTGGTTGCCGTTGCCGTTCTGCGGAACCATCTTGAAGCCGAGGAGCACGTAGTACACCCCGGACGTGGCGGTGAGCAGGGCCACGGTCCCCACCAGCAGCAGGCGCGTGCCCGGGTAGGACACCACAAGGCTGTGCTCCACCATGATCAGGAGCACCAGCATGATCTGGGCCAGGGTGGCGCACTTGCTGAACCACACCGGCTTGATCCCGCGCTTCACATCCACCCCGGAATATTGCAGCAAGGCCAGACCGCCCACGATGAACACGTCGCGGCTGACCACCAGCACCGCCAGCCAGGTGGGAATCCAATCCTGCAGGGCCAGGCAGATGAAGGACGTGTCCAGCAGGATCTTGTCCGCCAGGGGGTCGAGCATGGCCCCGAAATTCGAGCGCTGCTTCAGGATGCGCGCCAGGGACCCGTCCAGGGCGTCGGTGAGCCCGGCCACGGCGAAGAGCACCCAGGCGATGTCGAAACGCCTGTCCGCAAAGGCCATGACGATGCCCGGCGTCATGAGGATGCGCGAAACCGTGAGCAGGTTCGGAATGGTCCAGTTGTTCTCGCGCAGTGAGGCTGCTGTCATGACGCCCTGCCCATGCCCTAGCGCACAGCCGTGAGCTTGCGGCCGGGCAGATACCCGTTCAGGCGCGCGTCCAGGCGCTCCGCATTCGTCAACCGGGCCGTCCAGCGCCCGGTGCTGTTTCCGGGGCGCAGGTCGACCACAGAGAGCTGCACCTCGCGCAGACAGTCGTCCCAGGACTGCAGGGTCTTGGTGAATTCCAGCAGCGCATCCACCTGGCTGAAGCCGGAGACCTCGATGGGCCTGCCCAGGCCGCCGGGCTGCTGCTCGCGTGCGGAGAAATATTGGCCCCAGAGGTCCAGCCAGACCAGGGCCAGGTCCTGGCCATCGGCCACGAAGCTTTTCGCGCCAGCCCAGAGCACGGCCTTGAGGTAGCCCTGCGGCACCCGCTCCAGGCTTGCCAAAACCGGGGCCTGGGCCATGCGCGTCAGGCCCTGGAGCGAAAGCACGTCGGACAGCGGCTTCAGGTCGGCCTCGGTGACGCCCGCGCCCAGACGCAAGGCGTAAACGCCCGGATGCTTGGGCCCGGCCATAAGCCCC
This sequence comes from uncultured Desulfocurvus sp., assembly GCA_964645095.1. Taxonomy (GTDB): domain Bacteria; phylum Desulfobacterota; class Desulfovibrionia; order Desulfovibrionales; family Desulfovibrionaceae; genus Humidesulfovibrio. Next base: position 3,046 of record CAZXZF010000133.1, read on the forward strand.
AGGCGCGACAAAAGCTCGCTGATGGCCGCGCGGTTGACCTCAACATCCATCTCCAGGGTCAGGGGTGCAGAGGCGGCCTTCTCGGCGGCGTCGGCAGCAGCGGGCTTGGCAGGCGGAGCCTCCTGGAAGCTCAGGACCAGGGCAGTGGCGCGCGGGGCCAGGAACTGACGCAGCAGCTCGGCCCTGGGTGCGGGCAGGGGCGATGGCAAAAGCCGCCGGGCGGTCTGGTACACGGCCTCGGCAAAGGCCCGCTCCTGAGCCTGCTGACGGGCCTGCACCGGGCCTGTGCCGGGGTCTGCCGCGGCGCCCACGCGGATGGGCTCGGCCAGGGCCGGAACCAGCAGGAGCAAAACCAGCAAGACCGGTGTCAGGCTGAGGATGGCGCCAAGAGTGCGACACCTGAGCCAGGCGGGCAGCCGCCGCATCCTCGCAGGGCAAACAGGGTCGTTCACAAAAGCCTCCAAGCCTTGGCGCATGCAGCATCGCAGCACCGCAGCAGGGAACAAAGATGAGGCATGCCAAGAGGAAACATAGGCTGACCCTATCCTGCCCAGGCCACGCTGGCAAGTGCGCAGCGTCGCGATGCTTGCAGCCCGCCGCGCCTTGGGCTAGGGGATACGTACTGTGCGAACCGAAGCTGGAGGGAGCCATGAACCTGTACCTGATGCAACACGGCGCATGCCTGCCCCAGGAAGTCAACGCCAACCAGCCGCTCAGCCCGGTGGGCCAGAGCCAGGTGGCCAGCGCGGCCCAGGCCATGCGCGTCATGGGCCTGTGGTTCGACGCCCTGCTCACCAGCCCGCGCGCAGCCGCTGTCCAGACCACGCGCATCGTGACCGAGGGCCTGGGGTACGCGGCCTCCAGCGTCACGAATTTCGCCGGGCTGGAACCAGGCGCAAGCCTCAAGGTCTGCCTGGAGCAGCTGCGCGTCTGCGAACGCTACCAGTCCGTGTTCCTCTGCGGCGAGCTGCCCCTGCTCGGCGACCTGGCCTCGCACCTGCTCACCAGCGGCCCCAGGCTCTCCCTGGCGCTGGAGGGCGGCGCGCTCCTGGCCATCGGCGTCAACAGCTTAAGCAGCCGCTCCGGGTCCTTGCGCTGGCTGCTGCAGGGCCCGCAGCTCCAGATGATCGCGGCCTCCTGATAGCATCGGGCTGATCGCGCCGGGCTGAGCACGTCGGCCTGGGCGCGCCAGGCCAAAGCGCCTACTCCACGCAGACCATGTCGTAGCGGTCGCCGGTGATGCACACCGCGCCCGCGTCCGTGACCTCAAAGGTGTTCTCCACGCCCACCATGCCCAGGCCGGGGATGCCGTGCTTGGGCTCCAGGGCGAAGACCATGCCCTTCTCCACGGGCCGGTCAAAGCCCTTGGCAATGGCAGGCCAGCCGTCGATGGCCAGGCCGATGCCGTGGCCGAGGAAGGGCACCTTGTTCTCGCCCAGGCCCATGAAGCCCTCGCCAAAACCCGCCTTGACCGCCCAATGGGCGCAATGCGCGTACAGCTCGCTGACCAGCGCGCCGGGCCGCAGGTTCTCGGCCAGCCAGGCCTGCACGTCCACGCAGAAGCTGTGCGCGGAAGCCGCCTCCGCCGGGATGCTCCCGGCCTTGCCCGCCCAGTAGGCCTGGGTCTTGTCCGTGTGGTAGCCTTCGAGCATGAAGCCGATGTCCAGGGCCAGCGGCTCTCCCAAATGCCAGATCTTCCCGGCATAGCCCATGACCGGGGCGGCCGGGTGCTCCCCGCGCAGGCCCAGCGGTCCATTGAAGCTGCTCGGGTAGTTGCCGGAATCTCCGGCCGAGATATGCCCCAGAAAGGCCTCCTCGCCGAAGTTGGACATGCGCATGATGCCCTGGTGCCCAAGCTCGAAGAACACGCCCCAGGCCAGGTGCGCGATCTCGCGCTCGCTCATGCCCGGCTTGATGAGCCTGGGCAGGATCTCATACAGGCCCAGGTGGTGGCGTTCGCCGCACAGGCGCATGACCTCAAGCTCCCACCCGCTCTTGAGGGACTGGGCAATGGCCAGCGCCAGGTCGCCGGACACGAAGCGCTGCAACGGCAGGCGCGCGGCCAGCATCTCGCCCAGTTGCCAGGAGAGCCCGCCCTGGTCCACGGCCACCACCTCCGAAAAGGGGACTCCGGCCTCGGCGGCCAGATCCGGCAGGTCCTTGTACGAGCGGTAACCCACGCAACGGACCGACGGGGCCTCCAGGGCCGCGCGGCCCAAGCCCTTGCGCAGCAGGAGCAGGGGCTCGCCCTCAAGGGGCAGCCACACGCAGCCCATGCCCAAGGTGCCGGTGAGGTAATAGACCTGGGGGCGGTTGAACACGAGCAGCCCGCCCGCCTGGGGGGTCAGCTCGCGCAGCAGGCTGCGGCAGCGCGCGTGGCGCAGGGCAAGCTCTTCGGTGGGGACGACGGCCAGGGCTTCAAACATGCGTGTGCTCCTTGTCCTTATGGTGTGCGGCCATTCTCTGGGCGCTGTCCGGGCGTTCTCCGGACGTTATCCGGGCTTGCGGCCCAGGGTCTAGGCATCGCCCCCGGAATGGGATATATGCTCTCCTGCCGCCCCGGCCCTGCGCCGGAGTCCTGGCGGCCAGGGGAAACAATGCTGTACAGCGACAAAGAGCTAGCCGCCCTCCTCGGGAAGGTCAAGACCATCGCCGTGGTCGGGGCCAAGGACAAGCCCGGCCAGCCCGTGGACCGGGTCGGCAGATATCTCATCGGCGCAGGCTTTCGCGTCATCCCGGTGCATCCCAAACGCACCGAGGTCTGGGGCCTCAAGGCCTACCCCTCCCTGAACGACATCCCCGAGCCCGTGGACCTGGTCGACCTGTTCCGCGCGGCAGACGCCTGCCCGGCCCACGCCGAAGAAGTCCTGCGCCTGTCGCCCCGGCCCCTGTGCTTCTGGATGCAGTCCGGGATCTTCAGCCCGGAAGCCCGACGCATCCTCTCCGGCCAGCCGGGGCTCACGCCCATACTCGTCGTCGAAGACCGCTGCCTCATGGTGGACCACAGAAACCTTGTGTCCACGGGGTCCATCCATGCCTGAGCGTTCCTTCAACTGCCAGCGCTGCGGCCACTGCTGCCAGGGCGAGGGCGGCATCGTCATGACCGCGCGCGACCGCAAGCGCCTGGCCCGGCACCTTGGCCTTGACGTCCCGGCAATGCTCACAGGCTGCGCCGAGTCCGTGGGCGACAAGGTCCGCCTGCGCGCGGGCGCTGACGGCTACTGCATCTTCTTTCGCCAGGGCAAGGGCTGCGGCGTGCACTCCGGCAGGCCGGACATCTGCCGCGCCTGGCCCTATTTCCGGGGCAATCTCGTGGACGCCTCAAGCTGGGAAATGATCCAGTCCGACTGCCCCGGCGTCAACGTCGAGGCCGGGCATGCGCTCTTCGTCAGCGAGGGCGTCGACTATCTGTACGCGCACGGCCTGGTGCACGAACCCGGCGTGGAGTCGCCCCACGCCCTGGTCCTCGACGCAACCCTTGTGCGGCGCAAAGACCCATGAACGTCCAGGACTGCCACCGCATCCTCAAGGTTCCCGCCGGGGCCAGCCTGGAGGAGGTCAAGGCGGCCTTCCGCCAGCAGGCCTTCCGCCTGCATCCGGACCTGAACGCCTCGCCCAAGGCGGCCGAGCAGTTCCGTTTGGTGAACGAGGCGTACATCCTGCTCACGCGCACCCTGAAGGACGATGCCTCCGGCCAGGCGCAGTCCCGCGCCGAGGCCCGGCCCGGCACCGGCACGGCCCCAGGCCCGAAGTCCAAGGCCGAGCAGGCCAGGGCCGAAAAGGCCTACAGCCAGAATCAGGCCAACGCCCGCCGCACCGCCAGGGATGCCCAGGGCAAGGCCGGGAGCCAGGGCTTTCATCTGCGCGAGGAGGAGGTCCTGCGCGACCTGCTCTCCGATCCCTTCGCCCGGCAGGTCTTTGAGGATATCTACAGCCAGCTCAAGAACGGCCAGCCCAAAGCACGTCCAGGCCAGGGCCAGGGGAATCCGAACGCCCCCGGTCCCGGCCAAACCGAAGCGCCGCTGCGCCGCAGCCTGAACATCCAGTGGGGCGAAAAATCCCTGGACCTGGACATGAGCAAGGGTCTCGTGGGCGGCATCAAGTCCTGGCTGCGCGGCCAGCTGGACGACGAGCAGACCGTGCATTTTCCG
>CAZXZF010000134.1:0-7165 GCA_964645095.1 uncultured Desulfocurvus sp.
CTTGAAGCCCCTTGGAACCCCCATTGCGCCGAACGGGCTGTTTCAGGAGGAACCTGAAACAGAGCTTTCGGCTTGTGCGGCCCACGAATACCCCTCGAGGGGGTTCGGGGGGAATCATTCCCCCCGACCGCCGGAGGCTGCTCCAAAATAGCTGTCAACCGGGAATTTTTGTCCTTTTTGCGGCCAAAACCAGGCCATTTTTGTCCGGGCAGCAAACCCCGTGCTATGCTCCCGCCGATGAAGAACGAACCCGCCGACACAATGCTCCTGCGCTACAAGGCCCCGCCCACCATCGCCCGGTTCATGGCCTGCCCTGCGCTCTACCGGGGCCTCATGGGGCCGGTGGGCTCGGGCAAGTCCTCGGGCTGCTGCATGGAGCTCATGGCCCGGGCCTGCGCCCAGACCCCGGGCAAAGACGGCGTGCGCCGCTCGCGCATGGCCGTGGTGCGCAACACCTACCGCGAGCTCAAGGACACCACGGTGCGCACCTGGCTGTCCTGGTTCCCGGAGGGGGCCTTCGGCCCCTTCAGCCTCACCGACCTCTGCCACAGCGTGCGCCTGCCCCTCACCGACGGCAGCCGCGTGGAGCTGGATGTGCTCTTCCGCGCGCTGGACCGGCCCCAGGACGTGAAGAAGCTGCTCTCACTCGAACTCACCGGGGCCTGGATCAACGAGGCGCGCGAGATGCCGCTGTCCATCGTCGAGGCCCTGGGCGACCGCGTGGAGCGCTACCCCGCTGCGCGTGACGGCGGCTGCGTCTGGGCCGGGGTCATCATGGACACCAACCCGCCGGACAGCGACCACTGGTGGTACCATTTGGCCGAGGAAACCAGGCCCCAGGGCTGGGCCTTCTTCCGCCAGCCCGGCGGGCTCCTGGAGCAGGACGGCTCCTTTGCGCCCAACCCCAGGGCCGAGAACCTGGAGCACCTGCCGCCGGACTTCTACCAGCGCCGCCAGAGCGGCAAGACCCCGGCCCATGTGCGCGTGTACTACTGCGCCCGGTACGGCTTCGTGCAGGACGGAATGCCCGTGTACCCGGAGTTCAATGACGCCCGGCACGCCTCGGCAACCGAACTCGCACCTGTCGCTGGCCTGCCGCTCTTCGTCGGCCTGGACTTCGGCCTGACCCCGGCCGCGGTCATCGGCCAGCGCCTGGCCTCGGGCCGCTGGCTGTTTCTGGACGAGCTGGTCAGCCGCGACATGGGCCTGGTGCGCTTTGCCGGGCTGCTCGGCGGACTCCTGCAAGACCACTACAGCGACCACAAGGTGGAGATCTGGGGCGATCCGGCGGGCATGGCCCGGGCCCAGACCGACGAGCGCACGCCGTTCGACATCCTGCGCGCCAGCGGCCTGCCAGCGCGGCCCGCGCCCAGCAACGACCCGCTCCTGCGGCGCGAGGCCGTGGCCGCAGCCCTCTCGCGTGACGTGGGCGGCCTGCCGGGGCTCTTGCTCTCGTCGCGCTGCGTGAACCTGCGCAAGGGCATGGCCGGGGCCTGGCACTACCGCCGCCTGCAAATCGCAGGCGAGGCCCGGTTCATCGACACGCCGGACAAGAACCGCTTCTCGCATGTCTGCGAGGCCGCGCAGTACCTCCTGCTCGGCGCGGGCGAAGGCCGGCGGCTGCTCCAGACAGACCAGCCGGACGGCCTGCGCCAGGCGCGCAGCGTGAATAGGGCGCGGGGGTGAGAGGGAGAAGATGCCTCCGGCGGTCGGGGGCAGCGGCCCCCGAACCCCCATCATGCGCCGAAAGGGCTGTTTCAGGAGGAACCTGAAACAGCCCTTTCGGCTTGTGTGGGTCAGAGGAAGTCATGGGGAGGCCGTGGCAAAACGCGGGCAGGCTGAAAAGGCCGTGGCACCACCTGGAACCTGGCCGCAACACCCCCTGAACCCCCCGAAGGGGGCCCTTTGGCCGCCGGAGGCTATTGGCTCAGGCCGCCGGTCCGCCGCTGTCCTGCCCCGGTGCAAAGTCGTTGCCAGGGTCAACGGGAAAGGGTAACATCTTTTCCCGAGTCGCCAAACGCGACCCCGACAACCCGCGAACCCATTGTAAAGGAAGGCCCGTGGCAAAGCCAAACTATCAGTATGAGAAGCGCTCCAAGGAGCTGGCCAAGAAGAAGAAGAAGGAAGAGAAGCTGCGTCGCAAGCAGGAAACCGGCCACCGTGGCGGAGATGTGGACGAGTTCGGCAATCCCGTCGAGCCCGGCCAGGCCGAAGCCGGTCAGCCCGAGTCTGCTCCGGTTGCTCCTGTGGAGCCCCAGGCCTAAGCCTTCCCCTTGCCGCCGGGGCTGCCGGGCGCGGCGGTCCCCCTGCCTAGAACGTCACCGACAGGCTGACGGAACCGAACATCTGCGGGCCTTTCTGCCCGTCGAACTCTTCTGTCCTGTACACATGGGTGTAGGTCAGCTTGGCCTTGCCGAGCACCACGCCGACGCCCGCCATAAGGTCCGCCACCAGCAGCTTTTTCGGCACGCGCGGGCTGTTCTCCCAGGTGTTGCCGTCCAGGAAGACGTTGCGCGCCACGGCGCGGCCCTCGGCCCCGGCAAAGAGGTGCAGGCCAAAGGTCCTGTCCTGCCTCAGGCGCGGGTCGTCCGGGTCTGCGGGCGCGCTGACGCCTCCGCCGGGCTGGATGAGCGAGGTGCCGAAGTCCCAGGGCAGCCGGTAGCCGACGCGCGTCTCGAACCCGGCTGCGGCATGGGTCAGCACGTTGCCCACGGTGACGCGGGCATGCGGCAGCACGTCGAGGGCCACGTCGCGGCCCAGATCCACCCGCTTCGCACGGAGTGTCCGCTGCCAGGAGAGCATGAGGCCGGGCTCGTCGTGGATCTGGTTGCGCCAGCCCTCGACGCGCTTGAAGCCCATGAGGGTGTGGTAGTTGTTCTGGGTCTCGCCCGCCTTGGCCGAGGGCCCGATGATGCCGAGGCTGGTCTCGAAGCTGTCGAGCTGGTTTGTGGTCTTGGCGTGCAGGGCCAGGGAAAGGTAGCTCCAGCCCGCGTACGGGCGGTCGTCGGGCTGCGGGGCCTCGGTCTGGGTGTTGCGCGGAACGTACATGTTCTGGCCCAGGGACAGGGCCACGTTGTACTGCTGGCCGGGCTCGTTCACAAAGGGCAGGGCGCGCAGGTAGGGCAGGACAAATCCCGGCAGGCGTTCGTCCTCGGCGTATTTCTTGAGGTCGCCGGAGATCCAGGTGAGCTTCATGCCGTTGGTGTACTGCTCGTCGGTTCCGGCGAAGAAGTCGTTCTCCTCGGTGATGATGAGGGTGGCGGTTGTTTTGGCCGCCGGGCTGGAGGCTGGCTTGGCCTCGGCCGCAAGCGCAGGCCAGGCCAGGGCCAAAACCAGGAGGGCCGCACAGGCCAGGGTGCGTGGAAAGCGGAAGCAGACGTGCATGCTGCACGTTTGCTCGCGGCCTGGCCTGCTGTCAAGGATTCTGGCCGTTTGAAACACTTGGGCGGCCTGTGCAGGGACTGTTCAAGCTGCGCCAAGGCTGCTAGGGTATACGCAAAAGCCGTCCATTGCCGGTTCGCACATTGCCTGTTTGCCTGGCACCTGTTTGCCAAGGAGGCCTGATGATGCACCCCATTCGGATCACCCTGGCCCTTGGCGCCGCGCTCCTTGGCGCCTTGCTGCTCGGCGCCTGCTCCAGCCAGCCCAGCGTCGAGCGCGTTGACGTGACCTGGGTCAGCCTGGCTCCGCCGCCGCGCTGGGGGGTGTATCCGGGCTCCCGCCAGGAGGTGCAGTTCAGGCCAGGCTCGGCGTACCAGGTGGACGTGTACTCCGGGGGCCAGGCCGTCACCGGCGGCATGGTGGGCGACACGGGCTCTTCCCTGGCCTTCCGGGCCACCGCAGGCGCGCGCGACATCGAGGCCGTGGGCGCAGGCCCGGCCGGGCTGACAATCTACGTCACCCTGAAGGACAAGAAGGGCGGATCGTACCGCATGGAGTGCCTCAAGGTGGAGCGCGCGGGCGACAAGATCTGGTTTGCGGTCCCCAGGTAGACGCGCAGGCTGAGGGGGCTCCCGTTCCACCGGCAGGCCAGGCAGCGGGCAGCAGGCGAGCCCTGCGCTGCCGGTAAGGATGGCGGCGGCGGCGCAGGATGCGCTCCCCGGCGCCGAGTGACGCGTCTTGAACCAGGAGGTTGCCATGGCCCTGCCTTGCCGCCTTTTCCCCCCTGCGCTGCTGCTCCTGCTGCTGTGCGCTCTCTGTCCGGCCCGGCCCCTTCAGGCCGCCCAGGCTCCACAGACAGCCCAGGCCGAGGCCGAAGGCCGCGTGCTGGCGGCCCTGGACAAGGACGGGCGCGAGCAGGCGCTGGCGCTGCACCGCACGCTCACGGCCATCCCGTCCAACGGCCCGGAGAGCGGCGGCCCGGAGAGCGGCGGCCCGGGCGAAGCCCAAAAGGCCGAGGCGGTCCTGGCCTGGCTGAGAAGCCAGGGCCTGCGCGACATCCAGCGCATGGACCTGCCGGACAAGCGCGTGCCCTCGGGCCAGCGCCCCAACTTCGCCGTGGTGCTGCCCGGCCGCGACACCGGCCGCACCCTCTGGATCATCGCGCACCTGGACACCGTGCCGCCGGGCGACCTCCAGGCCTGGACCGGCGACCCGTACATCCTGCGCGTCGAGGGCGACCTCATGTACGGCCGGGGCGCGGAGGACGACCACCAGGGCATCGTCACAGGGCTGCTGGCCGCCGGGGCGCTCAAGCGCGCGGGGGTAGTGCCGCCGCTGAACCTCGGCCTGCTCTTCGTTTCCGACGAGGAGGTGGACGACACCGGCATCAACCACGTGTTCAAGGCCCGGCCCGACCTGCTGCGCCCCACGGACCTCATCCTCATCCCGGACGGGGGCACGCCGGACGGGCGCACGGTGCTGCTCTCGGAAAAGAAGCTGCTCTGGCTCAAGCTCACCGTCCTCGGCAAGCAGGGCCACGGTTCGGAGCCGGGCAAGGCCGTGAACTCCCTCACCGCAGCGGCAGACCTCATCATGCGCCTGCGCGGCCTTTACGGCGAGTTTCCGGACCAGGACCCCAAGTTCGACCCGCCCTCCTCCACCTTCGAGGCCACCAAGGTCGCGGCGGGCGTGCCGAGCGTGAACATGGTTCCGGGCCAGACCGTTTTCTACATGGACATGCGGCTCTTGCCCACAGCGGACGTTGCAATGGTGCGCGGGCGCGTGCGGCAGCATGCGGACGCCGTGGAGCGCGCCCAGGGCGTGCAGGTGCGGGTGGAGGTGGAGTCCGACTCCGTGGGCGCGCCGGAAACCCCGGCCACGGCCGAGGTGGTGCTGCGGCTGCTCCGGGCCATCCGCGCCGAGTACGGCGTGGAGCCGGTGGGGCGCGGCATGGGCGCGCGCACCTTCGCCTCGGACCTGCGGGCGCGCGGGCTGCCCTGCGCAGTCTGGATGAAGGGCACGGGCACCTGGCACCAGCCGGACGAGCGCAGCTCCATCAGCAGCAACGTGGGGGACGCCAGGGTCGTGACGCGCATGCTCTTTGAGGCCGGGCCGGCCAAGCGCTGAGGGCCGCTGCCTACCGGGCCGAACAAGCCAGACGAGTCAAACACGAAGGGCCAGCGGATCGTCTCCGCTGGCCCTGTTGATTTTTCCCCCCAACGGGGACTCCAAAGGGCAATGAACCCCGAAGGGGACCTTTGGCCGCCGGAGGCGCGCTCCCGCTTAGTTCGCCGGGAGATACACCAGCTTTTCGTCCAGGTCCTGGGTCCAGGGGGCCTTGGAGTTGCGCCAGCCGTCGTGCAGGCGCTTGCCGTAGCCCGGGCTGGCCTTGTCGGCCACCTTTTCGCCCTCGAACCCATCGACCACGCTGTAGACGTTGGTGAAGCCCGCCTCAATGAGCTTGTTGGCCGCAGCCGCGCTGCGCTGTCCGGAGCGGCACACGAGCAGCAGCGTGTCAGCGGGCTTGAAGCGCTGCTTCATGGCGTCCACGAACTTTGGGTTCACGGCCAGGGGGTAGGTCTTCTTCGAAGCGTCGAACGAGCCTGTCCAGAGCATGGACGGGACGTTGGCGGCCATGGTCGGGTGGCCCAGGAAATCGTACTCCTCGGGCGTGCGCACGTCCACGATGAAGACCGAGGCGGGCGTTGCGCGCCACATCTCATAGGCCTCCACGGCCGTGGCGTACTTGCCGAGTTTGGTGTGCTTGCGCTGGTCCTGGGGCGGGTCGGCCGCCAGGGCTGTGACGGCGAAGGCTAGGCAGAGCGCGAAGGTGCAGAGCCGGGTCAGAAGAAGCCTGTTGCGCATGGGAGACCTCCTGGGGTTGCGGGGGATATACCCCGTATGGGTCGGGGGTAGCAGACTACGTAGGCGTTGGCAATGGCCCCCTGGGTCGCGGCCTGGCGGCGGTGGGCCGCTGCTCGGAAGAGCGGGCGCAGGCGGTCTGCCGGAAGGTCTGGCCCAGGGGCGTGTAAACGTGCAGCGTAGCGTGCCGCGGCAGCAGCTGGTGCGGCTGTTTTCTGGCTGCATGTACACGATTTTATTGCGAAAGGGTGCAAAAGAATAAATACGCAGAACAGGCCTAATATGTTTTCCGGGAGGGGTCGATAAGAAGCCAGCGACAGTACTGACCGACCAGTTCTGGCGCTGCGAAAACCAGGATAAGGATTTCGCCAAAATCGGGCGAAAGGGACTTCGCCAAGCACCGGGCGGGGGCGAAAAGGCTCCACCCGAGGGCTTACGCCCCCGCCCGACACCGTGCGCCAGGCTGTGACCGACCGCAGCCCGGCACATGCTGACAGACCACGATCATCATGCTGAGTTCAGGGAGAGGAGAGACACCATGACCACGCACGCCCCGCATCTGGACCGGGCACCATCCGATCCGCCGATGCCTAATCCGTTGAGGACGGAGGCCGCCTGCCACGAGGCGGACGACCCCGAACGCCTGGCCTACCTGGACGGGCTCAAACACCAGATACGCGAGGGGGTGTACAGGCCGGACATCCGGGACCTGGCGCGCTCCCTGGCGAGCATGCTCGTGCGCCAGCTGTAGGCCCAAGGGCCAGCCTGAGCCCGTTGGCGGGAAGATTTCGCTTGCCAAGAGCCTTGCAGTTCGGGTAATTGACCCTTCTCACGCGCGCCGAGGTAGCTCAGTTGGTAGAGCAGGGGACTGAAAATCCCCGTGTGGGGAGTTCAATTCTCTCCCTCGGCACCAGAGAATTCA
>CAZXZF010000135.1:0-7140 GCA_964645095.1 uncultured Desulfocurvus sp.
ATGTAGCCGGAGATGTCGAAGCGCTCGTCCCACCAGACATAGGCCAGGGCTGCGGCCAGCACCGGCTCAAGGGAGGCCACGATGGCCGTGCGCGTGGCCGAAAGTATCCGCAGGCCAGCGTAGTACACGCTGTAGGCGCCGTAGGTCGTGCACAGGCCGAGCGCGGCCAGGGTCAGCCAGGCCTGCCAGGATTTGTGCCCGAAGGACACGAAGGGCAGCAGGCACAGGCAGCCCACGGGCAGGGCGTAGAGGAACAGGGTGGGCGTGGCGTAGCGGCCCAGGTAGCGTTTGCCGAAGATGTAGTACGTGGCGTAGCTTAAGCCCGACAGCAGGCCCAGCAGGATGCCGGGCAGGTTCACCGCGCCCAGGCCCTGGCCGCTCAGGATGGACGGGCCGAGGCTCACGCAGGCCACGCCGAGAAGGGTCATGCACAGGGCCAGGACTTTGTTTGCGGTCATGGACTCGCCGAGCAGGAGCCAGGCCAGCACCGCCACCCAGGCCGGGGCCGTGTACAGCAGCACCGAGGCCAGGGCCGCGCCCACGTAATGGATGGACAGGATGTACGCGCCAAAGAGCGTGGCCACGCCGAACACGCCGAAGGCCGCCACAGCCGGGGCGTCTGCGCGCTTAAGCTTCCAGGAGCGCGTGGCCAGCGCGTGCGCGGCGAACAGCGACCAGCCCAGGGCCGAACGCCAGAAGGCGGCCTCCAGCGGGGCCACCCCAAAGGCGATGGCCTGCTTGGACAGCGGGCCGATGAGCGCCCAGAGCGCGGCGGCGCAGAGGACAAGGAGGTAGCCGCGCACCTGCATGGGGCTCCTAGAGCTGCACCCAGGTGCCGACCTTGTGCCCCAGTTCCTTTTGCCCCAGTGCTTTCTGGTAGATCAGGTGCCCGGTCATGACATCGTCCAGCGCGATGCCCATGAGCACGGCGGCGCGGCGGCCCGTTCGCACGCCGGACTTCTTGCCCGCGCAGATCTCGCCCAGGTCCGAGTGCAGTCCCGCCTTGTCCGGGTAGCCGTTCTGGAAATACACGCCGTGCTCCTGGGTCCAGAGGTACTGCGCGGCGTTGTCCGTGGTGAAGCTGGCGGCAGCGCTCATGGTTTCGCTGTCAAAGGCCGAATCATAGTCCACGGCGATGGCCAGGCAGTCGTCCTTAAGCCACTGGGCCTGGACAAAGCGCTCGGGCTTTTCGACGATGGGCGAGCAGGTGATGACCACGTCCGCGCCTCCATTGTCGCCACCGGCCACGCAATCCTTGGGCGTGGCGCAGTCGATGAACTTCGCGCCGGGCAGCAGGGGCTGCATGTCGGCCTGGTAGCGTGCGCTCTGGCCCGGGATGGGGTCGAACATGCGCACCTCGGAAATCCGGGGGAAGACCTCGATCATGGCCCGCAGGTTCATGCGGCCCTGCACGCCCAGGCCGATGACGGCCACGCTTCTGGTGTCCGGGCTGCCGAAGTGCCGGGCGTACACGCCCGAGGCCGCGCCCGTGCGCCAGGCCGTGATCCAGGCCGCGTCCATGACCGCGCGCACCAGGCCCGTCTCCGGGTCCAGCAGGCACCAGATGCCCGTGATGTACGGCAGGCCCTTCTTCTGGTTCGGCGGATAGCCGGACACGACCTTCACGCCCGCCATGTCCAGGTCGCCGCCAATGTAGCAGGGCATGGAGTGGTTGAAGCAGTCCTTGCGCGTGTGGATGCCGATCTTGGCGGGCATTTCTATCTCGCCGCGCCCCTGGGCGACGAAGCCGCGCTCCACCTCGTCCATGATCTCCAGCATGGTGATGCCGAGGGAGTCGATATCTGCCTGGGACAGCCAGAGAACGTCGAAGGGCATGGGTTTTTTGCTCCAGAGGTTGGTGGTTGACGGGGCCACAACCTTCTAGAATGTTTTGGCCCCCGCGTCAAAAGCGGATGCTCGCACGGCTCTTGCCGCAGGCGCTCGCATGGCGGTTGCCGGGCGCGGGCGCACAGGGTATGGTGCGCTCATGGAACACAACGAAGATCAAGTCATGGCGCAAAGCGCAGCGGTGGATCAGGCCAGGCACGGCCAGCGTTTGGACAAGGCCCTGGAACAGCTCATGCCGGGCTCCGGCCTGCGCCTGCGGCGGCGGCTTATCGAACTGGGCCGGGTGCTCGTGCAGGGTCGGCCCGCAGCGCCAAGCCTCAAGGTGCTTGAGGGCTGGCGCATCGATCTGCTGGCGGACGAGGTGGCCCAGACAAAAACGGTGAAGATTCCCATCATCAAGCGCACCCTGAGCTTTGCCGCCCTGCTGAAACCGGCCGGGATGCACAGCTCGGCCATTGCCGGGATGAGCGAGCCCTGCGTGGAGGCGCTGTTGCCCGCGCTCTTCCCCGACTCCCAGCCCGTGCTGCTGAACCGCCTGGACAACCTGACCTCAGGCCTGCTGCTGGTGGCGCTCAAGCCGCAGGCGCAAAAGGACTATGCGATTCTGGACGCCATGAAGGTGACCAAGGAATATGTGGCCATTGTGGTGGGGCATCTGGACGAGGCGCTGGAACTGCGGCGCAGCCTGGACAGCGATGACCGCAGGCGCACGCGGGTGCTGGCCAAGCTGGACCCGGAGCGGCGCAACTGGACCTTTGTCTGGCCCGTGGAAGAGCTCCCTGGCGGCCCCCTCGGCCCGTTGACCAAGGTCCGCGTGCAGATCTACGCCGGGGCCAGGCACCAGATCCGCGCGCACCTGGCCGCAGCCATGCTGCCCATCCTGGGCGATCCGCTGTACGGGGACGGCAACGCCGAGGCTGCGCGGCTGTTTCTGCACCACCGGCGCATCGCGTTCCCGCGCTTTGAGGCCGAGGCGCCGGAGAACTGGACGGTGCCGGTAGTTTCCTGATCAGCACGCTTGCCGGACACCGGCAGGGAGGGACCATGATCCGTCGTTGTACAGCTGTAATGACCTGGGCCATGCTGCTGCTTCTGGCCGCAACCAGCGTCGGCCTGGCCGAGGTGTCCAAGGGGCAGACGCTGTACGTGCCCTGTTCCTCGCACACCTACCACGGCCCCAAGACCAGACAACTGGACCTGACGGTGACGCTCGTGGTGCGCAACATCGACTCGAAAAGTCCCATCAGCGTGACTTCCGTTGATTATTTCAGCTCAAGCGGCAAGCTTCTGCGGCGCTATCTGTCGGCCCCGGCGGTCATTGAGCCCATGGCGTCGATCGAATTCATGGTGGAGCAGAACGATACGGTTGGGGGCGCAGGGGCGAGCTTCCTGGTGCGCTGGAGGGCGGCCAAGGCGGTGAACGCTCCTGTGGCCGAAGCCGTGATGATCGGTTCGAGCAGCGGCCTGGGCGTCTCCTACATTAACCGTGGCGTGGTCGTGGCGGAATAGGCGGGCTATTCCGCCAGCAGCGCCTTGGCAAAGTCCTCGCCCACGAAGGGGCGCAGGTCCTCCATCTTCTCGCCCAGGCCGACAAAGCTGATGGGCAGCCGGTGGGTGATGGCCACCGAGACCATGACCCCGCCCTTGGCCGTGCCGTCGAGCTTGGTCAGCACGATCTCGTCCACGCCCACGGCCTCGTGGAACAGCTTGGTCTGCGAGAGCGCGTTCTGGCCCGTGGTGGCGTCGATGACCAGCACGATGCGGTGCGGCGCGCCGGGATGCTTCTTTTCCAGCACGCGCTTGATCTTGCGCAGCTCCTCCATGAGGTTGACCTGGGTGTGCAGACGCCCGGCGGTGTCCAGGAGCACCAGGTCGAAGCCCTCGCGCTGGGCCTTGTCCACGGCCTCGAAAGCCACGGCTGCGGGGTCCGAGCCCTCGGCCTTGGAGAAGATGCCTGCGCCCACTCTGCCTGCCCAGATCTCCAACTGCCCGATGGCCGCGGCGCGGAAGGTGTCGCCCGCGGCGATGAGCACTTTCCGGCCCTGGAGCCTGGCGCGGTAGGCCAGCTTGGCGATGGTGGTGGTCTTGCCCACGCCGTTCACGCCGACCATCATGACCACCTCGGGCGCGCTGGCCACCTTGGGCTTCTTGGGCAGGGGGAAGATGTCCTCCAGTTCGCGGCCCAGCACCTCGCGGAAGCGCGCGGCCTCGGTGACGCCCATGCTTTGGGCGCGCGCCTTGAGGTTGCCGAGCAGCTTCTGGGTGGCCTCGGAACCCATGTCGGCCAGGATGAAGATTTCTTCCAGCTCGTCCCAGAAGGCGTCGTCCAGCCCGCCGGAGCGGCCGAACAGCGCGCCCAGGCCGGTGGCGAAGCGGGCCTTGGTCTTGGCCAGGCCCTGGGTGAACTTCTGGAAGATGCTGGTGCGCTCCTCCTGCTCCTGTTCCAGGTCCAGGGCCAGGATGAGGCGGTAGCGCAGCTCGGAGCGGATGTCCTCGGGCTTTTGCAGGTTCATGGCCCTGGCCCAGGCCTCGAATTCCGTGATAAAGGCCTCGGCCTCGGCCTCGGGCGCGCCCAGGGTGGCGAAGAGAAAACGCAGGCGGGCCCAAAGCTCCGGCCCGGCGCTGTTGCTGTCGGTGAGCAGGATGCCGAGCCACTCCGAAATCTTGGCGCGGCCAGAGGTCAGCGATGCGGCCAGTGACTCGCGCCAGGCCTGGGAGAGTTCCGTTGGTTCAGGTTTGATCTGGGCAGCCGCTTCCGCCTGGACGCTGTCCTGGACGCCGCCAACCGGAGCCTCGACAACCGTGGTCTGGGTCTCGGCAGGCGTTGCAAAGGCGGGGTCCCCACCCCAGAGCTTCTTGACCTTGCTGAAAAATCCCATGCGTTCTCCCTTGCTCACTGTGTGGCGGCGTTCTACCCCAGGACCGGAAGTGACGCAACTCTGTTGAAATCCCGGCGGATCGGCACTAGAAGGGGGCGACAGAAGGAGACGCACATGCAGCGGACACGGGTCAAGGACATACTTTCAAGCGAGCAGGGCGGGCAGGTGCTGCTCAAGGGCTGGGTGCGCACCCGGCGCGATTCCAAGGACTTTTCGTTTCTGGAGCTGAATGACGGCTCGTGCCTGGCCAACGTGCAGGTGCTGGTGGACCACACCCCGGAGCTGCTGCCGCTCCTGGAGCGCCTGAGCACGGGCGCGGCCTGCGCGGTTGAGGGCGAGGTGGTGGCCTCGCCAGCGGCCGGGCAGAAGTGGGAGGTGCGCGCGGCTGCCCTCACCGTGTATGGCGAGGCCGACCCCGAGACCTATCCGCTGCAGAAGAAGCGCCATTCCGACGAGTTTCTGCGGACCATCGCCCACCTGCGCCCGCGCACCAACAAGTACGGGGCCATGCTGCGCGTGCGCTCGGAGATGGCCTTGGCCGTGCACAATTTCTTCAACAAGCGCGGCTTCGCGCACATCCACGCGCCCATCCTCACCGGCTCGGACTGCGAGGGCGCAGGCGAGATGTTCCGCGTGAGCAACCTGGAACCTTCGACGGCGGCGGCGTTGTCCCCTGCTGACCGCGAAGCGGCGGAGTTCTTTGGCCGTCCGGCCAACCTCACCGTGTCCGGCCAGTTGGAGGCCGAGATGCTGGCCCTGGCCCTGGGCAACGTGTACACCTTTGGCCCCACCTTCCGCGCGGAGAACTCCAACACGCCCAAGCACGCGGCGGAGTTCTGGATGGTGGAGCCGGAGATGGCCTTTGCCGACCTGGCCGAGGACATGGACCTGGCCGAGGAGCTGGTCTGCGCCCTGGTGCGCCATGCCCTGGACCACTGCGCCGAGGACCTGGCCCTGTTCGGCAACTTCGTGGACAAGACGCTGCAGGCGACGCTCACCGGCATCCTGGACCAGCCCTTTGTGCGCCTGCCCCATGCCGAGGCCATCCGCGTGCTCCAGGCCTCGGGCAAACACTTCGAGTTCCCGGTGCATGCAGGCTCGGACCTGCAGACCGAGCACGAGCGCTTCCTGTGCGAGGAGCATTTTAAGCGGCCCGTCATCGTCTTCGACTACCCCAAGGAAATCAAGGCCTTCTACATGCGCCTCAACGACGACGGGGCCACGGTGGCGGCCATGGACCTGCTCGTGCCGCGCATCGGCGAGCTGGTGGGCGGCAGCCAGCGCGAGGAGCGCCTGGACGTGCTTGAGTCGCGCATGGCCGAGGCCGACCTGCCAGCGGAGCCCTACTGGTGGTACCTGGACTCCCGGCGCTACGGCAGCGCGCCGCACGCGGGCTTTGGCCTGGGCTTCGAGCGTCTGCTCATGCTGGTCACGGGCATCGCCAACATCCGCGACGTCATCGCCTTCCCGCGCACGCCGCGCAACCTGGAGTTCTAGCCCGGCTTTGACATGGCCAGCCTGCGCCAGTCCTGCGGCATGAACTCGATGGCGTAGCGCAGGGCCACGCGGGGCATGCGTCCGCGCCGGGGCAGGATGAACTCCAGCACCTCGCGCGGCCAGGCCCGGGAGGCCTCCTTGAGCAGCCAGCCGTAGCCCTTGCGCACCAGGTCGTCCTGGTCATCGAGGAGCAGGTCGGCCACGCGGAACACATGGTGCAGATACAGGCCATGCCTGGCAGGCAGGACTAAGCTCACGGCCCCGGCGCGCCTGAGCCAGCGGTTCGGGCTGGCCAGCCAGGGCACGGTGCCCTTGATGGCCTCCGGGTACAGGGCCAGCAGGCCGCCCACGCAATGGCTGGAGAGGTCGTCGCAGTGCGCCCAGTTGTCCACGCGCGTGGACAGCCAGCGTTCGAAGGTGATGAAGGCGGGGAGGCCCAGGGCGGGCAGGGCGCGCGCGCACCATTTGCAGGCCACGCTGGCCTCCTCGAACACGCCGGAATCCCAGAGCCGGTCGCACAGGGCGGTGAGGTCATCCGGGGCCAGGGTCTTGGCCCCGGGCCAGTGCCGGGCGATGAGGGCGTTCAAATCACGTGAGCGCACGCCCAGCGGTCGGATGGTCTCCTTGAAGAAGGCGCTTGAGCCGTCGCGCTGCGTTGGATCGGCTTTTGAGCGCAGGTCCGCGCGCAGGGCGCGGAGCAGTTCGCTGGTGTCGGTCATGGCGGCCTCCATTCAGGGCATACTATAGGTAAGCCCTCCCCGTCATCCCGTAGCCCGCCCAGCCGGTCTTGCTTGCAACATCCTGAAATGATGCAGTTGTTGAGAAAGATTCAGCGATTTGCGAAAAACAGGTTGACCTTGGCCCTTGGTTTCCCTAGAACCACCCCTCGCCGCAACGAACGGCCCGCGAGGGTGTT
>CAZXZF010000136.1:0-7129 GCA_964645095.1 uncultured Desulfocurvus sp.
TGATCTCGTAGTTGGTGGTGCGCGATTCGCGGCTGGAGTCCTGGGAGCTCTGGGTCCCGGTGAAGCCGTCGCCGCGGAAATTGGCCTCGGGCACGTTGCCGTCGAGGTTGGCCTTGCCGGCCACGGTCTCCTCGGAGCGGGTTTCGCTGCGGATGACCTGGCTGTCGGGGTTGAAGGTTTCCCGCTTGATGGTCTTGTGGCTGAAGTCGAGTTCGGTGTTGACCCGGGCGATGATCTTCTGCGGGCCGACCACGGGCGTCAGAAGCTCCTCGATGCGGCGCTCGAGCTTGCGCTCCATCTGGGCCTTGAACTCCAGCTGGGTGGTGCTCATGCCCTGGCTGCTCTCGTCATCGGCGGCCTGGTAGACGGACTGGCCGTTCTGGTCGGTGATGGTGATGCGCTTTTTGTCCAGGCCTTCAACGGCCATGGTCACCAGGTTGACGATGCCCTGGATCTCCTTGGGGGCGAGCTTGCCGTCCTTTTCCTTGAGCTTGATGACCACCGCGGCCGAGGGCTGGGTCTGCTCCTCGATGAACAGGCTCTTCTTGGGCACCACGAGGTGCACCCGGGCCTTCTCGACCTGGGGAAATTCCATGATCGTGCGCGCCAGCTCGCCCTGGAGCGCGCGCTGGTAGTTGATGTGCTGCACGAAGTCGGTCTGGCCGATCTTGATCTCGTCGAAGATCTCAAAGCCGATGCCCTGGCCGTGCAGGTTGCCCTCGCCGGCCACCTTCAGGCGCAGCTCGTAGACCTTGTCGGCCTGGACCAGCACGGTCTGGCCGTTGTCCTCGAGCTTGAAGGGCTCCTTGGTGGCCTTGAGCATGGTGACGACCTTGGACGCGTCCTCGGGGGAGAGCTTGGAGTAGAGGACCCTGTAGTCGGGCTTGTTCATGATGACCACGCCGACGACAAAGGCGGCCAGAAGGGCCACGGCCAAGCCGCCGATGATCATCTGCTGCGAGAGGCTGCGGCCTGTCCAGACGTTCTTGGCCTTTTCCAGGTATTCCATGATCTTCGGATGCATGTTCGGTCTCCTTGCTGCTCTCTGTGGGCGGATCTACGGTCTAGAACTGCATCTTGGTGAGTTCTTGGTAGCTCGCCATGATCTTGCTGCGCACGGCGCTGGTCATGCTCATGGCCAGCCCGGCCTTCTGGAGAGAGATCATGAGTTCGTGCACGTTCTGCTCCTTGCCGGCGGCAAAGGAGGTCACCAGCTCCGACTTCTGGTTCTGCATGTCATTGACCTTCTCCAGGTTGCCCTTGAGCGCGTCCATGAAGCCGCCCTGGGGGGCCGCCGCCGCGGAGCTCTTGAAATTTGCGCCGATCTTGCTCTGGGCGTCGTGCTGAAGCTTCAGCGCGTTCTGGTAGGCCTGCATGGCTACGGACTTGACGATCATGGCGTGCTCCTTTTGCTGCTTTGCGGCTAGCGGGCGATCTGCAGGGCCTTGTTGAACATGGCCTTGGTGTCCTGGATGGCCTGGACGTTGGCTTCGTAGGACCGCATGGTGGTGATCATGTTGGCCATTTCCTCCACCACGTTGATGTCCGGGTAGGAAACATAGCCTTCCTTGTCGGCGTCGGGGTGGCCGGGCTCGTGGACCTTTTTCATGGGCCGCTTGTCCGTGACGATGCCGCGCACCGTGACGCCCTTGAGCTCGCGGTTCTCCGCGTCCTCCATGGCCTTGTCAAAGGGGTTCATGATGGGCGTTGCGGCGAAGGCCACGGACTTGCGGCGGTAGGGGCCGCCTTCGCTGGTCCGGGTGGTCTTCACGTTGGCCAGGTTCATGGAGATGACGTTCATGTAAGTGCGCTGGGCCTTCATGCCCGAAGCGCTGATGTCGAGTGCGCTCATGAAGTCCATTTACTTGCTCCCTTCCTGGATCGCGGTCTGCAGACCGGTGAAGTTCTTGGAAATGATGTCGGTGAGGGCGTTGTACATGAGTGAGTTCTTGGCCATGGCGGCCATTTCCTTGTCCAGGTCGACCACGTCCTCGCCGTAGACCACGCGGGGCTTGTACTCGGTCAGCCCCTTGCCCTTGAACCCGCGGATGTCGAACTCTGACGGCATGTGTTTGCCGTTGGTGCGGGCCATCTTGCCGCGCGCGTCCAGCTTGAGCGCCGACTGCAGATCATCTTCGAAGGCCAGGCTGCGCGCCTTGTAGTTGCGCGTGGTGACGTTGGCGATGTTGCTCATGACAACATTTTGACGTTGCAGCCGCAGGTCCAGGACCTTCTCCGTCAACAGCAGGTGATCTTCAAACAGAGCCTTCATCGTTGCGCCTCCTTGCTTGCGGGCAGAATCTGCCGGGCCTGCGGGCCCTGGCCGGAACCCTTCCGACAGAGTCATAGCAACTCGCGTTCCAAAGTTGTAACATGCTGAATTGATATAGAAATAGTCATTCAGGGCAGGGGCGTGCCGTCCCCTCTTATAAGGATGGCGGTTGGCTGACGCGGGGAGGCGCAGGCGCTCGAGGTGGACGCGGGCGGCTTGTTTCGCAGTTGGCACGCATGTTGCTTAAGCGTGTCAGGCTCCCATGAGCCACGCAACTTTTGCCGTCCGCATGGAGACGCGGGCCTTTAGGGAAAACGGAGGGGAACCATGAGTCACCTGGATTACGAAATCAACAAGGAACTTGGAGAGTGCTATCTCTTCATGGGCGAGTTCGACAAGGCCGAAGGCTATTACCAGAAGGCCGCGTCGTCCAACGGGATCCACCCGGACCCCTACCTTGGCCTGGCCACCATCGCCGTTCAGCGCGGCGATCTGACCAACGCCCTGGCCCTGTACTCCAAGGCCCACGGCATCGGCGCCACGGACAAAACTTTCGCCGGGATCGGCCTGGTCAAGATGGAGCTGGGAGAGAAGGCGGAAGCCCTCGTCCTGTTCGTCGAGTCCCTGGGCCGCAACCCGGAAAACATGGTCGCGCTCATGAGCCTCATCCGCCTCGGCCACGAGCTGGATGAGCTTGAGAAGGTCGTCCCGCACCTGGAGAACTACCTCTCCATTGACCCGGAAAAGAGCGAAGTCCGCTACGCCCTGGCCGGCTGCATGGTCTGTCTCGACCGCAAGGAAGAGGCCCAGGCCCAGCTTGAGCTCATCGTGGAGAAGGACCCCGGCTTTGCCCCGGCGCGGGAACTGCTCGAGCAGTTGCACCACTAACTGACGGTCTCCCCTCCCTATTGGTCTTCCGCTCCGCCCGGTCGGTCGGGCGGGGCGGAGGACTACATCGGCGACGGCCCGTCACCCACGTCCCCGGCTTGCCTTGGCCTGGGAGTTCTGGCACAACCTCGAAAAAGAGCGAGGGTGTCATGGACTTTCTACCTATTCGGCGGGCCATCCTGTCCGTCACCGACAAATCCGGTCTGGCTGATTTCGCTTCCTTTTTGTCCGGGCAGGGCTGCGCGCTGGTGTCCACCGGCGGCACGCACAAGAAGCTCAAGGCCGCAGGCATCAAGGTCCAGGGCGTCAGCGACGTCACCGGCTTCCCCGAAATATTGGGCGGCCGCGTCAAGACCCTGCACCCGCGCATCCACGCGGGCATCCTGGCCGACAAGGACAACCCCGGCCACCTGCTGACCCTCTCCGAGCTGCGCATCGAGCCCTTCGACATGGTCTGCGTGAACCTCTACAACTTCGCCGACGCCGCCAGCAAGGGCCTGGACCTGAAGAACGCCGTGGAAGAGATCGACATCGGCGGCCCCTGCATGCTGCGCGCCGCAGCCAAGAATTTCCACACCACCCTGGTGGTGCCCGATCCCGTCTACTACCCGCGCATCCAGGAAGAGATCACCAAACATGGTGGCGTCTCACTCAGCTTGCGCCGCGAGCTGGCCGCAGAGACCTTTGCCCGCGTCTCGGCCTACGACGGCATGATCGCGCGCTATCTGGCCACCACGCCACTCTAGGGTCTGTCTCTAAAAGCGTCTTTTGCCCCCTGGACGTCGTCGCGAACCGATTTTGGTCCAGGGCTGTACCGCATGAGTACACTCCCTGGCCCAAAATAGGCTCTCTCCTCGCCAGGGAACAAAATCAATCTTTTAGAAACTGACCCTAACCAACCCGGGAGGGTGACCCCATCGCCCAAAAGCCACAAGGCAACACCCAAGGGCTCAAGCCCAGCCAGATCCAGCGCCTGACGCGCCTGACCACACGCCGCTTCCCGCCCGCGGGGGGCGGCTTTTCCTTGGACCAGGCCCGGGAGCTCACGCTCCTCAGCCGCGACTGCGGCAGGCAGCTCGGCCTGCTCATCGACCGCCAGGGCCGCGTGGACATGCTCATCGTGGGCGACCCGTCCTCCATCTACATCCCGGAGCTGCCGCGCGCGCGCCTGGGCGAGATGCGCCTGCGCGGCCTGCGCCTCCTGCACACGCACCTGGGCGACGAGGCCCTGTCCCAGGAAGACCTCATGGACATGGTCTCCCTGCGCCTGGACAGCGTTTCCGCGCTCACCGTCAGTGAGGTCGGCGAGCCGGTCATGCTGCATGTGGCCCATGTGGTGCCTGTCAACGCCGCCGCCAGCGCCGAGACCAAGCCCTACGACATCCTGCCGCCCGTGCGCTGGGACCGCTGCGGGTTGGACCACGCCGGACTCGTGGCCGCCCTGGAAGACGAATTCGCCCGGGCCGAGAGCGCCAAGGCCGAGGACAAGGGCCGCGAACGCGCGGTGCTGGTCAGCGTG
Source organism: uncultured Desulfocurvus sp. (assembly GCA_964645095.1). Lineage (GTDB taxonomy): Bacteria > Desulfobacterota > Desulfovibrionia > Desulfovibrionales > Desulfovibrionaceae > Humidesulfovibrio. Next base: position 4,680 of record CAZXZF010000136.1, read on the forward strand.
TCCCGCGAATCGCGCATCGTGCAGGAGCGCAGCCTGGAGGAGTTGACCGAGCTGGCGCGCACGGCCGGGCTGGCCGCTTCGGCGCGCATGATCCAGCGCGTGAGCACGGCCGACTCCCGGCACATCCTGGGCAAGGGCAAGCTGCAGGAGCTGGAAGTCCTGTGCCTGCAAACCGGCGCGCAGATCGTCATCTTCGACCAGGACCTCTCGCCCTCGCAATTGCGCAACCTGGCCGAGACCACCGAGCGCCGCGTGCTCGACCGCACCCAGCTCATCCTGGACATCTTCGCCAGCCGGGCCACCAGCCGCGCCGGAAAATTGCAGGTCGAGATGGCCCAGCTCAAGTACACGCTGCCCCGGCTGGTGGGCAAAACCCCGGCCATGTCGCGGCTCATGGGCGGCATCGGCGGCCGCGGACCTGGCGAGACCAAGCTTGAGATCGACCGCAGGCGCGTGCGCGAGCGCATCACCAAGGTCAAGAAGGACCTGGAGGACGTGCGCCGCCACCGCTCCAGCACCCGCGACCGCCGCTCCAAGGCCGGTGCGCCGGTCATCGCGCTGGTGGGCTACACCAACGCGGGCAAGTCCACGCTGCTGAACACCCTCACCGGCAGCGCGGTGCTGGCCGAGGACAAGCTCTTCGCCACGCTCGACCCCACCAGCCGCCGCATTCGTTTCCCGCGCGAGCGCGAGGTCATCCTGACCGACACCGTGGGCTTCATCCGCCGCCTGCCGCCGGACCTGAAAGAGGCCTTCCGGGCCACGCTGGAGGAACTGGAGTCCGCGGACGTGCTGGTGCACGTGGCCGACGCCTCGCACCCGGAGGTGGTGGAGCAGATCACGGCGGTGGAGTCGATCCTCTCCGAGATGGACCTGGGCGACACCCCGCGCCTCTTGGCGCTGAACAAGTGGGAGCTGCTCTCAGATGACGAGCGCGAGATCATGCAGCGGCTGTACCCGGCGGGCATCCCGGTGACAGCGCTGGCGCGCAAGGGGCTCATCCCGCTTGTTGCGGCGATATTGGGCCGCCTGCCCATGGACGCCATGGTGGGGCCGATGAATATGTCGGCGAACGCGCCCGGCGCTGGCACGTCCGAGCCCAACGATTCCTTATCGCCCGACGACTGGCTGGCCGACTGGGAGCCGGGGAGCGGGGTGGTGCAGTAGGGGAGGCTTCTAAAATCTAGCTACCGCGACGGGCTTTTTCAATTGCCATAGCCGTATTTCGTACAGGACGTTTTTTGATGGTGCTATTCTTTTGAGCGCGATTAATGCGGTCGGCAAAAAGCGTCTTCACAAGAATATTTCTTGGAAATTCTGCTGGTCTTAATTCGTATGCGAATAGGCGTCCCATTAGCCCGCAGAACCAGTCAGCGCATTGCAATGTTTGGTACAGATGGCTCTCGACTTGGACGGGAGGCTCGATCAATCTTTTGCAGTTATCAAGGCCGAACATAGCTTTACTAGAACGCTCTACGCCACTTTTTCTCAGGTCGTCATCGATTTGGTCCAACACAATAAAAATATTTGAGTTTCTTGCCTCACAGTAGTCATTTAGTCGTTTTATGGATTCGTTAATTGCATGTCCATAAAGTGCTCGTGGCGAGTGGGTCTTAGAGACTGATGATTTTTCTATCCCATAGTAAAAGAGAAAACCGCCACATCGTGATAATTTGTTAATGATTCTGTTTGTCGCAATACGTAGTTCGTGGTATTTTTCGATGTTTGTAATCGTGAAGAGGGCGCTTCCTTTCTTCTCCCATTTTGCTGGGTGTTTTTGTGACTTCGAAATTTCATACTCAAGTAATCTTCCTTTCAATTGGTAAAACCAAGTAGCGAAACCGCGAACCTCTGTGTAAGGCAATACAAATCCGCCAAGCCCAAAAACAGGACTCTCGTTGTGTGTTGGATCGGCGTGGGAAACGTACGGGCCGATATGGCCGAATTCGTCAAGGTAAGCAAAGTAAAGCACATTCACCTCGCCTTGAGCTTGAAAACACGAAAGCCTGCATCTTTTCGATACAGGCCTCGGAAGTGGGGCGTTACTGACAACTTCGGCCCGAAGGTCTACTTAAGCCAGCACCGCTTCCAAGGCCTACATATTCATTCGTTAAAACTTCGTCAAGTTTTTTGTCGCAATTGTTGTGCGCGACAACTTTCGCGTATAAAAAACAAGCCAACTTTTTTTGGTGTTGCCAGCCCATGATGGGGAACGGGGGCAACAGCACAAACTTTGTAGTTTTGCTACAGAATTTACTCCCTCTATCCCTCCAAATCCGGCGGCTCGGTCACCGGGTCGTCCTTGCGCCTGCGCCACGGCATCTCCTGGCCACGGTCCAGGCGCAGGATGTTCTCCCGGTGCCGCCAGAACAGGAAGAGCATCACGCAAAGCGACAGCGGCACAAGCCCGATGTTGCCCGTGAAGAAGCTGAAGAACGGCAGGGCCAGGG
>CAZXZF010000137.1:0-6941 GCA_964645095.1 uncultured Desulfocurvus sp.
TTGGTCTGGTCCATGAACTGCGAGAGCTGGCTGGTTCCGAAGAACTCCTTCAGCACTGCGGCCACGGGCTTGGGATTGATGAGGTCATGGGGCATGAGCGTGGACACTTCCTGCAGGCTCATGCGCTCCTTGATGGCGCGCTCCATGCGCACCAGGCCGATGCGGTACTGGTTTTCCACCAGCTCGCCCACGGGGCGCACGCGGCGGTTGCCCAGGTGGTCGATGTCGTCGGCCGGGCCGTGGGAGTCCTTGAGCTTAACCAAGACCTTGACCGACTTCAGGATGTCCTCGTTGGTCAGGGTGCGCAGCTCCAGGGGCTCGTGGATGCCGAGGCGGGTGTTCAGCTTGTAGCGGCCAACCGTGGACAGATCGTAGTAGTCCGAGCTGCGGAACAGGTTCTCGAAGAAGCTGGCGGCGATCTCCGAGGTCGGCGGGGAGCTGGGGCGCAGGCGGCGGTAGATCTCGATCTGCGCCGTGGCCAGGTCCGTGGTCTTGTCCGCGGTCAGGGTGTCGCGCATGGAGGAGGAAACGTCCATGCCGCGCGTGAAGAGCACGCGGATCTCCTTGACGCCCGTGGCGCGGATGGTCTCGATGATGTCGGCGGAGAGCTCGGTTGCGGCCTCGAAGGTGACTTCGCCGGTGGCCTCGTCAACGATGTCCTGGGCCAGGAACTGGCCGAGCAGGGTATCGGGCGTGACCTCCATGGTCTCCATGCCGTCCTTCATCATGTCGCGCCAGGCCTTCTTGGTCACCGGGCGGTTCTTCTTCACAGCGACCTTGCCGTCGGACAGGACGATGTCCTCGTAGGCGTCTTCCTTGCGGTACTGGTCCTTGGTCAGCTTGCGCTTCACGCGCTCGCCGTCGAAGACGTACGCCTCATGGTCGTAGAAGTAGTCCAGGATGTCGGTCTTGGTCAGGCCCATGGCCTTGAACAGGATGGTGGCGGGCATCTTCCGGCGGCGGTCGATGCGCACGTAAAGGATGTCCTTGTGGTCGAAGTCGAAGTCGAGCCACGAGCCGCGCATGGGGATGATGCGGCAGGAGTACAGAACCTTGCGGCTGCTGTGCGTCTTGCCCGAGTCGTGCTCGAAGATGATGCCCGGCGAGCGCTGGAGCTGGTTGACGATGACCCGCTCGGTGCCGTTGATGATGAAGGTGCCCTTGTCGGTCATCAAGGGGATGGTGCCGAAGTAGATGTCCTGTTCCTTGATGTCGCGGATGGTGCGCGCACCGGACTCTTCGTCCACATCAAAGACCACCAGGCGCACGATGAGGCGGATGGGCGCCTCAAAGGTCAGGCCCTTGGCCAGGCACTCGTCCTCGTCGTACTTGGGCTCCTGGATGATGTAGCTGACATACTCCAGGCTGGCGGTCTTGTTGAAGTCCTCGATGGGAAAGACGGAGCGGAAGACTGCCTCAAGTCCCAGGTCGGCACGGCTGGCCGGTGGCACATCGCGCTGCAAAAATTTCAGGTACGAATCCACCTGGAGTTCGAGCAGGTGCGGAATCGGAAGGGTATTGGCAATCTTTCCGAACAGTTTCGTGAGCTGGGCCATTGTCACCTCATCGAGCGAGACGGTTGGTGTTCACAGAAGACAGCCGCGCCCCTGCTGTGCTGCTAGCATACAGGGGGGACTCGTGGCTACTCCCGGTCCAGAAAAGGCGGAAAAAAGTTGCGTCAGTAAGCAGTCCCCAGATGGAATCAGATCTCCGCTAGGGGGGAGGGATGAAATTCGGGCCCGGCCAGACACATGATCGGCCGCTGCGCCTTGCGCGCCAGATGCCCCGGCGCACGTAAGCCCGGTCCGGGGCAGACGGACTCGGGATCATTTAAAAAATAAAAGACGGGACAAAGGACGCACCCCGATTGGGGGGTGCGCCCTTCGCCCGGAAACGCTTCAGCTTGAAGCGATGATCTACTTGACCTCGACGACGGCGCCAGCCTCAAGCAGCTGCTTCTTGGCGTCTTCGGCGTCGGCCTTGGAGACGGCTTCCTTGATGGTCTGGGGAGCGCCGTCAACCTTGTCCTTGGCTTCCTTCAGGCCCAGGCCGGTGAGGGCGCGGACAACCTTGATGACGCCGATCTTGTTGGCGCCGGCCTCTTTCAGGACGACGTCGAACTCGGTCTTCTCCTCGGCGGCCTCAGCAGGGGCGCCAGCGGGAGCGGCAGCAAAGGCAGCCACGGGAGCGGCGGCGGAAACGCCGAACTTCTCCTCAAGCTCCTTGATGAACTCGGCCAGATCGAGAACGGTCATGCTGGAGATGAACTCAACAACCTGCTCTTTGGTAACGGACATGGGATATTCCTCCTGGAAAGTTGCGTTTGCTTTGGTTGACTCTGGGTTACTGGGCTTCGGGGGCCGCTTCCGGTGCCGCTCCGCCTTCCTTCTGCTCCTTGATTGCATTCAAGGCGTACAGGAAGTTGCGGAGAATGGCCGCAAACACGCCGACGAAGTTGGTGGGCACCGCATTCATGGTGCCAAGCAACTTGGCCAGCAGTTCGGGCTTGCTGGGCAGCATTGCAAGCTGCTTCACGCCCTCCTCGTCAAGGAACTTTCCCTCAAGGCTGCCGTAGCGCAGGGCGAGCTTCTTGCTCCCCTTTGCGAATTCGGACAAGGCCTTGGCCAGGGCGACGGGATCTTCGTAGCCCAAGGCGACTGCACAGTTTTCCTTAAGACGCTCATTGAGGACTGCGTGGGACGTGTCCGTGAGCGCCAACCGGGCCAGGGTGTTCTTGACGACTTGGTAATCGACTCCGGCTTCGCGGAGCTTGGCGCGCAGAAGAGTCATCTCCTCAACGCCCATGCCCTTGAAGTCGGTGACGACGGCGATGTTCGCCCGTGCAGCCTTTTCATGCAGCTGCTCGATGATCTGGGCTTTTTCTTGCCTGTTCACCGTGTCTCGCTCCTCGTCGTTCTTTGGCCCGGAAAGCAAAGTACGTCTCGGCAGGTGATTAAGGGGTGGCCCCCGCCTGCTTTCTTCGACTCAACTTCCCGTGCTTACATATCAAACCGGTCGGGCGGCCGATCCGCCCGGGCCGGGGTTAGACTTCCAGGAACTTGCGCAGGGTCTGGGTGTCGATCTTGACGCCCGGGCCCATGGTGGTGGCCACAGCCATGGCCTTCAGGTACGTGCCCTTGGCCGTGGACGGCTTGAGGCGGTTCACGGTGTCGAGCAGGGCCGAGAGGTTCTGGAGCAGCTTCTCGGCTCCGAAGGACTTCTTCCCGATGGAAGCGTGCAGGATGCCCGCCTTGTCGACCTTGAACTCCACGCGGCCGGCCTTCAGCTCGCGGACGGCGTCGCCCACGTTGAAGGTGACGGTGCCGGTCTTGGCGTTGGGCATTAAGCCCCGGGGGCCGAGCATGCGACCGATCTGGCCGACCTTGGCCATCATGTCCGGGGTGGCCACGGCATTGTCGAAGTCGAGCCAGCCGCCCTTGATCTTCTCCACCAAATCGTCGCCGCCGCACTCGTCGGCTCCGGCCTCTTTGGCCTCGGCTTCCTTGTCGGGCTTGCAGAAGACGATGACGCGAGCGGTCTTGCCCAGGCCGTTGGGCAGGGGACAGGCGCCGCGCACCATCTGGTCAGAGTACTTGGGGTCGACGCCCAGGTTGATGGCGACATCAACGGTCTCGTCGAACTTGGCAAAGGAGTTGTCCAGCGCGAGCTTGACAGCCTCGTTCACCGCATAACGCTGCGTCTGATCAAAGCCTTCAACGGCTTTGTCGTAGTTTTTTCCGTGCTTCGGCATGGCGTATCCTCGCTACCCTATGACTTCAAGGCCCATGCTGCGGGCAGTGCCAACGACGCAATTCTTGGCGGCCTCAAGGGACTTGGCCGTAAGATCAGGCGCCTTAAGCTTGGCGATTTCCTCCACCTGGGCCATGGTGACCTTGCCGACCTTGGTCTTGTTGGGCTCGCCTGAGCCCTTCTCGATCTTGGCGGCCTTGAGCAGGAGCACCGGAGCCGGGGGGGTCTTGGTGATGAAGGAGAAGGTGCGGTCGGCGTACACGGTGATGATCACCGGGATGATCATGCCCTTCTGGTCCTGGGTCTTCGCGTTGAAGGCCTTGCAGAACTCCATGATGTTCACGCCGTGCTGGCCCAGCGCCGGACCCACGGGGGGGGACGGGTTGGCAACGCCAGCCGGGATTTGCAGTTTGACTTTACCAGTGATTTTCTTAGCCATTTTTATATCCTCGCAGGCGGTTTCCCGCCGCAGTCGAACAGGGTCCGTCTAGCCCTTCGTCACCTGGACGAAGTCGAGCTCCACCGGGGTCTGGCGACCGAAGATGGAGACGGCCACGCGGAGCTTGCCCTTGTCGTAATTCACGTCCTCGACGACACCATTGAAACCGCTGAAGGGGCCGTCGATGACCCGGACCTCGTCGCTTCTCTCGAAGTTGAACTTGGGCCGGGGCTGTTCCTGCCTGCTCTCCATCATGGAGAGGATGGTCTGTGCTTCACTGTCGCGCATGGGGGTGGGCCGGTTCTTGCCGCCCACAAAGCCCGTCACGCGCGGGATGGACTGGATCAGGTGCCAGGAGTCGTCGGTGAGTTCCATCTGCACCATCACATAGCCCGGATAGAACTTCCGGGTCGTGGTGCGGCGCTCACCCTTGACCATCTCCACCACTTTCTCAGTGGGGACGACGACCGCATGAACCTGGCCCTTTTCCTGACCGGTACGCATCATCTCAAGGATGGTCTTCTCCACACGCTGCTCGAAACCCGAGTAGGTGTGGACGATGAACCAGCGGGCCGGTTTTTCCCCGCCAACGGTATCGGCGCTATCTTCAGTCACTTGCGCTCACCTGCCAGGGAGTTAGGACAGCACAGTCTCGATGATCTTGGAAAATCCAAGATCGACGAGGCCCAGAAACAACGACATGACCAAGACAAGGACCATGACCGCCGCACAGGTTTGATACGTCTCCTTGCGCGAAGGCCAGGTGATCTTTTTCAGTTCAACCTGGGCTTCCTCGAAGAAGACCTTGAGTTCCTGCGCCTTGGCGGCAACACCCGTTTTTTCGGGCAGTTCCGCGCCTTGCTGGCCGCTGGAGCCTTTCGCTGTATTTTTCGACATTGTTCTCCCCATGTTGGGGGTGTGGCAGGCCAGGTAGGATTCGAACCTACAGCGTCCGGTTTTGGAGACCGGTGCTCTAGCCGTTAGAGCTACTGGCCTGCATGAAAACTACTTGGTCTCGCGGTGAACCGTATGCTTCCTGTCGAAGGGGCAGTACTTCTTCACTTCAAGACGACCGGTAGTGTTCTTCTTGTTCTTCTCCGTCGCGTAATTGCGCCGCTTGCACTCGGTGCAAGCAAGCTGGATATTGACGCGCATGGATTACTCCAGGATCTCGGTGACAACACCCGCGCCCACGGTGCGGCCGCCTTCGCGAATGGCGAAGCGCAGGCCCTGCTCCATGGCGATGGGGTGGATCATGTCAACGATGAAGGTTGCATTGTCGCCGGGCATGACCATCTCGACGCCCTCTTCCAGGCTCACCACGCCGGTGATGTCCGTGGTGCGGAAGTAGAACTGCGGGCGGTAGCCGGAGAAGAACGGCGTGTGACGGCCGCCCTCGTCCTTGGACAGGACGTAGACCTCGGCCTTGAACTTGCGGTGGGGCGGGATGCTCTTGGGCTTGGCCAGAACCTGGCCGCGCTCCACATCTTCGCGCTTGATGCCGCGCAGCAGCACGCCGACGTTGTCGCCAGCCTGACCCTGGTCGAGGATCTTGCGGAACATCTCGACGCCGGTGCAGGTGCTCTTGACGGTGTCCTTGATGCCCACGATCTCGACTTCGTCGCCCACGGTGATGATGCCGCGCTCAATACGACCGGTCACGACGGTGCCGCGGCCGGAGATGGAGAACACGTCTTCGATGGGCATCAGGAAGGGCTTCTCGACGTCGCGCTGAGGCTGAGGGATGTAGGTGTCGCAGGCTTCGAGCAGCGCCAGGATGCACTTGCACTCTTCGCTCTTCGGGTCGTCGCTCTCCAGCGCCTTCAGGGCGGAACCCTGAATGATGGGCACGTCGTCGCCGGGGAAGCCGTACTTGGTCAAGAGCTCGCGCATTTCCAGCTCGACGAGCTCAAGCAGTTCGGCGTCGTCGACCATGTCGCACTTGTTCATGAAGACGACCATGTAAGGCACGCCGACCTGACGGGCGAGCAGCAGGTGCTCACGGGTCTGGGGCATGGGGCCGTCGGTGGCGGCCACGACCAGGATCGCGCCGTCCATCTGGGCAGCGCCGGTGATCATGTTCTTGATGTAGTCGGCGTGACCGGGGCAGTCCACGTGGGCGTAGTGACGATTCTTGGTCTCGTACTCCACGTGGGCGGTGGCGATGGTGATGCCGCGCTCTTTCTCTTCCGGCGCCTTGTCGATCTGGTCAAAGGCAACGTACGAGCCCATGCCCAACATCGACGCCGTCTTGGTGATGGCGGCGGTGAGGGTGGTCTTGCCGTGGTCGATGTGACCGATGGTGCCGATGTTGACGTGAGGCTTCTTGCGCTCAAATTTGGCCTTGCCCATTTTGGAACCCCCTGTGCTTGTGTCAGCGGTTGTCCGTGAAAAAGATATGGAGCCCACGATCGGAATTGAACCGATGACCTCTTCCTTACCAAGGAAGTGCTCTACCGACTGAGCTACGTGGGCCTAAGCGCGCCCTAGGAGGCCCCCGATGGGCCTGGACTTTGGAGCGGGAAACGGGACTCGAACCCGCAACCCTCAGCTTGGAAGGCTGATGCTCTAGCCAATTGAGCTATTCCCGCGCGGTAATCCGTAGTCCATACGACAGTACCAAAGCCCTGTCTCCTACGACGTTTCTTGCCGCGTATGTGGTGGTGGGGGGAGGATTTGAACCTCCGAAGGCTGACGCCGACAGATTTACAGTCTGTTCCCTTTGGCCACTCGGGAACCCCACCATTCACTT
>CAZXZF010000138.1:0-6929 GCA_964645095.1 uncultured Desulfocurvus sp.
TATGACGCCAAGGTCATCGGCCGCGACCAGGAGACCGACCTGGCCCTGCTCAAGATAGAAGCGGGCAACGGCCTGCCGGTGCTCGAGTTCGGCAATTCCGACGCCACCCGCGTCGGCGAATGGGTCCTGGCCATCGGCAACCCCTTCGGCCTGGGGCACACGGTCACCGCAGGCATCATCAGCGGCAAGGGCCGGCACATCGGCGCAGGGCCCTTTGACAGCTTCCTGCAGACCGACGCCAGCATCAACCCCGGCAACTCCGGCGGCCCGCTCATCGACATGGAGGGCAAGGTTGTCGGCATCAACACCGCCATCGTGCCCAACGGGCAGGGCATCGGCTTTGCCACGCCGTCCAGCCAGGCGGGCAAGATCATCCAGCTGCTCAAGAGCGGCAAGAAGATCCAGCGCGGCTGGCTCGGCATCACCATGCAGGAGCTGGATGAGAACACAGCCAAGGGCGTGGGCCTGAAGGAGCCCAAGGGCGTGCTGGTGGCCCAGGTCATCCCCGGAGATCCGGCGGACAAGGCCGGCATGAAGACCGGCGACGTCATCGTCAAGGCCGCTGGCCAGAACGTGGACAACCCTGGCGAGCTGCTCAAGCGCATCGCGAACATGCGCCCGGGCGACAAGGTCCAACTCACGGTCTGGCGTCTGAACCGCACCCTGGACCTGAGCGTGACCCTGGGCGAGCGCAAGCCCAACTTCGTGGCCGAGCAGGACAACCGCGGGCCAAAGCGCAGCGCGCCGTCCAGCGAGCTGGGCCTCGGACTGCGCCCTGTCGAGGGCGGCGAGGAAGCCCAGGCGCTGGGCCTGCCCAAGCCCCAGGGCCTGCTCATCATGGAGGTCAAGCCCGGCAGCGCCGCCTCCCAGGTGGACATCCAGCCCGGCGACGTCATTGTCGAGGCCAACCAGAAGCCTGTGAACACCTTGGAACAGTTGCGCTCGGTCATCGACAGCTCCAGGCAGAGCGGCATGGCCATGCTTCTGATCAAACGCCAGGGCAAGAATGTGTTTCGGGCCATCACACTGGACAAGAAATAGCACCATGGTCACGAGGGGGGGCTTCGGCTCCCCTGTTTTTATCTTGAGGGACTCCATGCCAGACATCCTTGAGGCCCCGGCCAAGATCAACCTTTCCCTGCGGATCCTGGGTCTGCGGGCCAACGGCTATCACGAGCTGGAGAGCCTGTTCGTGCCGGTTGCAGGCCTGGCCGACACGCTTGAAGTCAGCCCTGGCGCGCCCGGTTCCGGGTGCCTGGTCACGCCGGAACTGCCCGACACCCCAGCCGAGAAAAACCTCGTGTTCCGGGCCTGGAAGGCATACGCTCAGGCCACGGGCAAGGCACCGGACGTCCAGGTCCGGCTGACCAAGCGCATTCCAACCGGCGCAGGCCTCGGCGGAGGCAGCTCGGATGCTGCGGCCATGCTGCGCTGGCTGCAGGCTCAGGGCGGCGGCCAGGCCCTGCCGCAGGCGGACCTGGGCAGGCTTGCGGCGGGCATCGGCGCGGACGTGCCGTTCTTTCTGCAGGACGGCCCGGCCTGGGGGCGCGGCATCGGCGACGAGCTGACCCCGGTGGCCCTTGATCTGTCGGCGTTCACCCTGCTCCTGGTGCTGCCGCCGGTGCATGTCTCCACAGCCTGGGCCTACGGCGCCTGGGACGACCACGCAAGGCGCCAGCCAGACGCCAGGGACTGCTCAGAAGGCTTGACAACCCAGGCATCGACGCATAAGAGACGGGGTTCCCTTTCGCCCGTAGTTGTTCAGAACGATTTTGAGGCTGTGGTTTTCCCGGCGCATCCGGCCCTCCGTGTCCAAAAGGAGCGCCTGCTTGAGATGGGGGCGGCAGCAGCCGTCATGAGCGGGAGCGGGGCCGGCCTGGCCGCCCTGTTCCGGGAAAGGCGCATGGCCCTTGAAGCCGCCGATGTTTTACGGACGAATGGCTTGCCCGTGCATATTGAGGCCCTGAGGAAATGGGGTGTAGCCAAGCGGTAAGGCGGCGGGTTTTGGTCCCGTTATCCGAGGGTTCGAATCCTTCCACCCCAGCCAGCTCACAAGGTAGAGGACATGTCTGGTAACAGCGATCTTAAGATAATGAGCGGCTCGGCCAACGTTGATCTGGCCGAAGCCATCTGCACGCACATCGGCTGCCGTCTGACTCCTGTGCTGCGCGAGCAGTTCAGCGATGGCGAGATACGCATCGAGATCGACGACAACGTGCGCGGGGATGACGTTTTCGTCGTCCAGCCTACGTGTTCGCCGGTGAACTTCCACCTCATGGAACTCTGCCTGATGATCGACGCGCTCAAGCGCGCCAGCGCCCGGCGCATCACTGCGGTGATGCCCTACTACGGGTATGCCAGGCAGGACCGCAAGGTGCTGCCCCGCGTGCCCATCAGCGCCAAGGTCGTGGCCGACTTCCTGACCGTGGCGGGCATGCACCGCATGATGACCATCGACCTGCACGCAGGGCAGATCCAGGGCTTTTTCAACTGCCCGGTGGACAACCTGTTCGCGGCGCCGGTGTTCCTTGACTATATGCGCAATTTCGACGGCGAGCTGGTGGTCGTGTCGCCCGATGCCGGCGGCGTGGAGCGCGCCCGGGCCTACGCCAAACGCCTTGACGCCGGGCTGGCAATCGTGGACAAACGCCGCGACGCGCCAAACCAGGCCAAGGCCATGCACCTCATCGGCAATGTCCAGGGCAAGACGGCCATCGTGCTTGACGACATGGTCGATACGGCCGGCACCATGTGCGCCGCCGGGCAGGTCCTGGCCGACAATGGCGCGCGCGAGATCATGGCCTGCGCCACGCACGCCGTGCTCTCCGGCCCGGCCATCGAGCGCATGGACAAGTCGGTGTTTTCGCAGATACTTGTGACGGACACCATCCCCCTGGATGCGCGCAAGAAGACCTGCAAAAAGATCAAGGTGCTCTCTGTTGCGGAACTTTTGGCCCAGGCCATCGTGAACGTTCACGGCGAGGCCTCGGTCAGCGTCCTTTTCGTCTAACCATTGAACATAATTTTCGGGCGGCTTTTTTACGGCTGCCCGGTTTCTGAAAGGAGATGAGGAAATGGCTGAACTGATGACGTTGAGCGTGCGTCCGCGCGCCGAGAAAGGCAAAGGCACCTGCCGCCGCATGCTCACCAAGGATCTGGTCCCCGGCGTGTATTACAACCAGAAAGGCGTGAACATCCCGGTGGTTGTGGACATGCTGCCGCTGACCAAGCTGCACCGCAAGGTTGGCAGCTCCCGCGTGTTCCACCTGCAGATGGACCTGGACGGCAAGTCCGAGTCCCTGCCCTCCCTGATTTGGGACATGCAGTTCGACCCGATGAAGTCCACGCCCATCCACGTCGACTTCTACGGCGTTGACCTGGAGCGCGAGATCAAGGTCGACGTGCGCGTGGTGCTGGCAGGCAAGGCCAAGGGCATCATCCTGGGCGGTCTGCTGGAAGTTTTCCGCGAAACCCTGGAAGTCATCTGCAAGCCCCTTGACGTGCCCGAGAGCATCGTCATCGACGTCACCGAGCTTGAGATCGGCGTGAACATGCACATCGACGAGATCAAGATGCCCGCTGGCGTGCGCGCGGTCTTTGACGACAACTTCGCAGTGGTCGGCGTTGTCGCCCAGGAAGCTGAAGAAGATCCCAAGGCTGCCGAGACCGCGAAAAAGTAGCCCCGCAGGCGCTGAAGTTTATCTTCCCGGCTCTTTAAGCCGGGCCTGATTGCGGGGGGAGTCCGGCTCCCCCCGCATTTCCCTTTACTGCATCTGCCCCTGGCTTAAGCGCAGCGGCCCAATGGATGCTCCATGCACACCGTCCCGCTCATCGTTGGCCTGGGCAACCCGGGGCCAGAATATGCCGCCACCCGGCACAACTTCGGCTTTCTTGTCATCGACGACATCCTGGCCACGGCCCGGGAGCGCAAAAGCATGCGCCTCACGGCCCTCCAGGCCGAGGGCGATTACCAGCTCTTTGGCCTGACCCTGGGCGGCACGGCCTGCCTTTTGGCCAAGCCCATGACCTTCATGAACCTGTCCGGGCGGGCCGTGGCGCGCATCTGCGGACGTCACGGGGTGGACCTGGCGGACGTGGTCGTCGTGCATGACGAACTGGATCTGCCTGTGGGGCGCATGAAGCTCAAGCGAGGCGGCGGATCGAACGGCCACCGGGGCATCGACTCCATAGTGGAGCACCTGGGCAGCGAGGATTTCCTGCGCCTGCGCCTGGGCATCGGCCGCCCGAAGTATTCGTCGGACGTGTCGCGCTTTGTGCTGGAGCCTTTTGCCCCGGAGGAACTGGACGGTGTTCGCGCTGTCTGCGCGGCGGCCCACAAGGGCCTCACGCTCATGCTCCGCCGCGGCCAGGGCGAGGCGACACAGAGCATGAACTCCTTCCGCTGGCTGCCCGCCCCCGCCGGGGATGCGACGGTGGACACTTCCGGGACAATGGGGTAATGTATCAATTCACCGGAAGAGTGCCCTCAAGATTTCGAAGGAGATTCAGTGTTTCAAATCAATGAGTTGGTGGTGTACCCCGCCCAGGGCGTGGGACGCATCGAGCGCATCGAGAGTCAGCAAATAAGCGGGACGAATGCCGAATATTATATCGTCCGCATCCTGAGCAATTCCGTGACCCTCATGGTTCCCGTAAAAAACGCCACGAACGTTGGCCTGCGCCACGTGTGCAGCCTGCGCAACGGACAGGAAGTGTTCGAGTCCTTGCGGGACCGCTCCGAGTTCACCGGCTACACAGGGCAGAACTGGAACCGCCGTTACCGCGAATATTCGGAAAAGCTCAAAAGCACGGACCTGGCCGACGTCGCCTACGTGCTCAAGGAACTCTTCCTCATCGGCATGGACAAGGAACTCTCCTTCGGCGAACGCCGCCTGCTGGAGCAGGCCATGACCCTGGTTTCCATGGAGCTTGCCTTTGCGCTGGGCCGGGAACAGGCTGCCGTCAAAGTCGACATCAACGAGATGTTCGCAGACGTCATTTTGAAGCAGCAGGAAAAGTTGCAAAAAGCCAAGTAACCCCCCTTGTCAACGCCACACCTTTGGGTTAGGCGATTGTTCAGCGCGTTCGCGCGGGATATTTCACATCCGCAGCTGGTACAATTCCACCCGGGAAACCCGTCGCCCAAGATACGTAACGAAATATGCCCCGCTCTTTCCTGCCGTGCGGCAGAAATACACTCCACAAAGCGGACTCGCCCACATACACGTATTGATCAAGTTCTGTAGATCATCCTCGCCGTGAGGACTCTGCCATTCCTGTAACCTTATCCAACGGAGCGTGAGGCTTCATAATGCCCCGCGAAAAACACCAGACACGCCAGCCCAAGAATGTCCCAGTCCCGGACGACGCCGAGGATGAGTACACTCCAACCTCGGAGAACAAACTCAACCTCACGGACCTGAAGCAGAAGAGTATGCCTGAGCTCATGGAGCTGGCAAACAACTTCAAGGTCGAGAATCCGAGCAACCTGCGCAAGCAGGAGCTCATTTTCGCCCTGCTCCAGGAGTGCGCCTCGCAAAATGGCCAAATTTTCGGAGAAGGCGTGCTGGAAATCCTGCCCGACGGGTTCGGTTTCCTGCGTTCGCCGCTGTACTCCTACATGCCAGGCCCGGATGACATCTACATCTCCCCGTCGCAGATTCGCCGCTTCGGCCTGCGCAAGGGCGACGTCATCTCCGGGCAGATCAGGCCCCCCAAGGAGGGCGAGCGCTATTTCGCCCTGCTCAAGGTCAGCGAGATCGGCTTTGAGCCGCCAGAGGCCAGCAAGCACCTGGTGCTCTTCGACAACCTGACCCCGCTCTACCCGGACAAGCGCTTCAGCATGGAGAACGGCGCCGAGAACTACGGTTCGCGCGTCATCGACCTGCTCACGCCCATCGGCCGCGGCCAGCGCGGCCTCATCGTGGCCCCGCCGCGCACCGGCAAGACCATGATGCTTCAGACCATCGCCAACTCCATCAACGCCAACCACCCCGAGGTGTATCTCATCGTGCTGCTCATCGACGAGCGGCCCGAGGAAGTCACCGACATGGAGCGCACCGTGCGCGCCGAGGTCATCAGCTCCACCTTCGACGAGCCCCCCACCCGCCACGTGCAGGTGACCGAGATGGTGCTGGAGAAGGCCAAGCGCCTGGTGGAACGCAAGCGCGACGTGGTCATCCTGCTCGACTCCATCACCCGCCTGGGCCGCGCCTACAACGCCGTGACCCCGTCCTCCGGCCGGGTGCTCTCCGGCGGCCTGGACGCCAACGCCATGCAGCGCCCCAAGCGCTTCTTCGGCGCGGCGCGCAACATCGAGTCCGGCGGCAGCCTGACCATCATCGCCACGGCGCTGATCGACACCGGCTCGCGCATGGACGAGGTCATCTTCGAGGAGTTCAAGGGCACCGGCAACATGGAGATCTACCTGGACCGCCACCTGTCCGAGAAACGCGTGTACCCGGCCATCGACATCAACCGCTCCGGCACCCGCAAGGAAGAGCTGCTGCTCGACGAAGAGGTGCTGAACCGCGTCTGGATCCTGCGCAAGGTGATCTCGCCCATGAACTCCATCGACAGCATGGAGTTCTTGCTGGACAAGATGCGCAAGACCAAAAGCAACAACGATTTCCTGAACATAATGAACAAGTAAGCACTCGGATTTAAAATGGTTTCCAGCAAAGGATGCTCCTTGTGGGGCATCCTTTTTTCTTTCCGTGAATGGTGTTAGGAGTAGGCTTGTTTGGATGAGACCCAAGCCGTCCCGCAACCCAGGGAGCCTCATGAACACCCTGTCCAGAGCATTGCCCCTTGCAGCCAGCCTCCTGGCCGCGCTGATCCTCGTCCTGGCCCCCTGCCGGGCCTGGGCCCTTTTCGGCTCCATCACCGTGGCCGACGAGATCGAGATGGGCAAGAAGTTCGACAACGCC
>CAZXZF010000139.1:0-6926 GCA_964645095.1 uncultured Desulfocurvus sp.
AGGCCATCAAGGAGCTGGGCACCAACGGCGGCGGCTTCTTCAACGCCAACTCCGCGCACCCCTATGAGAACCCCACGCCGCTGACCAACTTCCTGGAGATGCTGGCCATCCTGCTCATCCCGGCGGCGCTCTGCCACACCTTTGGCCGCATGGCCGGGGATGCGCGCCAGGGCTGGGTGCTGCTCACGGCCATGACGGTCATCTTCCTGGGCTTCCTCTCCGTGTGCCTCTGGGCCGAACACGCAGGCGTGCCGCAGATGGCCGCGCTCACGGGCGGACATGGCCCAGGCAACCCCCTGCCTGGCAATTGGGAAGGCAAGGAGCTGCGTTTCGGGGTCACGGCCTCGGCCCTGTGGGCCACGGCCACCACTGCGGCGTCGAGCGGCTCGGTGAACGCCATGCACGACTCCTTCACGCCGCTGGGCGGGCTGGTGCCCCTGGTGCTCATGCAACTGGGCGAGGTGGTCTTCGGCGGCGTGGGCTCCGGGCTCTACGGCATGCTGGTCTTCGCCATCATCGTGGTCTTCATCGGCGGGCTGATGGTTGGCCGCACCCCGGAGTACCTGGGCAAGAAGATCGAGGCCTTTGAAACGAAAATGGCCTCGCTCGTCATCATGGTCCCGCTCTTCGGCGTGCTCCTGGGCACGGCCTGGGCGGTCTTGACAGCCTCGGGCAAGGCGGCCATCGCCAACCCCGGCGCGCACGGCTTCAGCGAGATCCTCTACGCCTTCTCCAGCATGGCCAACAACAACGGCAGCGCCTTTGCCGGGCTTAACGCCAACACCCCGCTCTACAACCTGCTGGGCGGCGTCATCATGCTCTTCGGGCGGTTCTGGACGGCCATCCCGGTGCTGGCTTTGGCGGGCAGCCTGGCGGCCAAGAAGAGCGTGCCCGTGAGCGCGGGCACCCTGCCCACGCACACGCCGCTCTTCTGCGGCCTCGTCGTCTGCGTGGTGCTGGTGGTGGGCGCGCTGACCTTCATCCCGGCCCTGGCCCTTGGCCCCATTGTGGAACATCTGATGATGCTCGGGCATTAGCCCGCGCCATAAGGCGAGGAGACTCTCCCATGTCCGGCAAAACCCAGTCCCGCCCGCTCTTCGATCCCGAGATCGTGAAAAGCGCGGTGCTCGATTCCTTCCGCAAGCTCTCCCCGCGCGTGCAGGTGAAAAACCCTGTCATGTTCACGGTCTATATCGGCAGCATGCTGACCACGCTGCTCTTCTTCCAGGCTCTGTTTCTCCAAATGTCAGGAGGCAAGGGGGAGGCGCAGGCCGGGTTCATCCTGGCCGTGTCGCTCTGGCTCTGGTTCACGGTGCTCTTCGCCAATTTCGCGGAAGCGATGGCGGAAGGCAGGGGCAAGGCCCAGGCCGCCACCCTGCGCCAGGCCAGGGCCGAAACGCCCGCCCGCAAGCTGGCCCTGGCCCGGCGCGACGCGGCCAGCGAGATGATCTCGTCCACGGCCCTGCGCAGGGGCGACCTCGTGCTCGTGAACGCCGGGGAGCCCATTCCCTGCGACGGCGAGATCATCGACGGCGTGGCGAGCGTGGACGAGAGCGCCATCACCGGCGAAAGCGCGCCGGTCATCCGCGAGGCCGGGGGCGACCGCAGCGCCGTCACCGGCGGCACGCGCGTCTTGTCCGACTCCATCATGATCCGCATCAGCGCGGACCCCGGCGAGACCTTCCTGGACCGCATGATCAGCATGGTCGAGGGGGCCAAGCGCCGCAAGACGCCCAACGAGATCGCCCTGAACATCCTCTTGGCCGCGCTGACCATCATCTTCCTGCTCGTCTGCGCCACGCTCCTGCCCTTCTCCCTGTTCGGCGTGGACCAGGCAGGCAAGGGGACGGTGATCAGCGTCACCGTGCTCACAGCCCTCTTCGTCTGCCTTGCGCCCACCACCATCGGCGGTCTTCTCTCAGCCATCGGCATCGCGGGCATGGACCGGCTCATCCAGGCCAATGTCATCGCCATGAGCGGCCGGGCCGTGGAGGCCGCAGGCGACGTGGACGTGCTCTTGCTGGACAAGACCGGCACCATCACCCTGGGCAACCGCCAGGCCACGGCCTTTCTGCCTGCGCCGGGCGTCACCGAGGCCGAACTGGCCGACACGGCCCAGCTCTCGTCCCTGGTGGACGAGACCCCGGAGGGCCGCAGCATCGTGGTCCTGGCCAAGGAGCAGTTCGGCATCCGCCAGCGCGAGGTGGCCGAACTCGGCGCGACCTTCATCCCCTTCACCGCCCAGACGCGCATGAGCGGGGTGAACCTGTCCGACGGGCCTGGCGGCAAAAGCATCCTCAAGGGCGCGCCCGACGCCATTGAGCGGCTTGTTGCCGAAGCTGGCGGCGTATTCCCCCAGGCCGTGCAGGGTTTTGTCCAGGACATCGCGGCCGAGGGCGGCACGCCGCTGCTCGTGGCGGAGAAGACGCCTGCGGGTGCGCGGGTGCTGGGGGCCATCTGGCTCAAGGACATCGTCAAGGGCGGCATCCGCGAAAAGTTCGCCGAGCTTCGGCGCATGGGCATCAAGACCATCATGGTCACCGGCGACAACCAGCTCACCGCTGCGGCCATCGCCGCCGAGGCCGGGGTGGACGATTTCCTGGCCGAGGCCAAGCCCGAGCAGAAGCTGGCGCTCATCCGCCAGATCCAGGCCGAGGGGCGGCTGGTGGCCATGACCGGCGACGGCACCAACGACGCCCCGGCCCTGGCGCAAGCAGACGTCGGCGTGGCCATGAACACCGGCACCCAGGCCGCCAAGGAGGCCGGGAACATGGTCGACCTGGACTCCAGCCCGACC
Source organism: uncultured Desulfocurvus sp. (assembly GCA_964645095.1). Classification (GTDB taxonomy): domain Bacteria; phylum Desulfobacterota; class Desulfovibrionia; order Desulfovibrionales; family Desulfovibrionaceae; genus Humidesulfovibrio. Next base: position 2,798 of record CAZXZF010000139.1, read on the forward strand.
AAGCTCATGGAGATCGTCTGCATCGGCAAACAGCTGCTCATGACACGCGGCTCGTTGACCACCTTCAGCATCTCGAACGACATCGCCAAGTACTTCGCCATCGTGCCTGCGGCCTTTGTGGGCATGTATCCGGCGCTCGGCGCGCTGAACGTCATGGGCCTGGCCACGCCCGAGAGCGCCATCCTCTCGGCGGTCATCTTCAACGCCCTGATCATCGTGCTGCTCATCCCGCTGGCCCTGCGCGGCGTGGCCTACCGGCCCGCAGGCGCGGCCAGGATCCTGCGCGACAACCTCATCATCTACGGCGGCGGCGGGCTCATCGTGCCCTTCATCGGCATCAAGCTCATCGACATGGCCCTCGTGGCCCTGCGCCTGGCCTAAGGAGGCATCCAAATGCTCAAGGACATGCTGACCATCCTGGGACGCCAGCTGCGCCCGGCGTTTTCCATGCTCATCGCGCTCTCGGTCCTCACCGGGCTCATCTATCCCTCGGCCATCACCCTGGCGGCCAAGGTCCTGTTCCCGCACCAGGCCGAGGGCAGCCTCATTCGCGAAGGGGGGCGTCAAGACGGCGTCGTCGTCGGTTCGGAACTTCTCGGCCAGCAGTTCACCGCCCCTGGCAGTTTCTGGGGCCGGCCCTCGGCCACCGCGCCCCAGCCGTACAACGCCTCGGCCAGCTCCGGTTCGAACCTGGCCCCGGCGGGCGAGGCCCAGCTCAAGGCCGTCAAGGAACGCGTGCAGGCCCTGCGCGCGGCTGATCCCGGAAATGCGTCGCCCATCCCGGCGGACCTGGTGACGGCCTCGGGCTCGGGGCTCGATCCGCACATCAGCCCGGAGGCGGCGCTGTGGCAGGCTTCCCGCGTGGCCAGGGCAAGAGGGCTGGATGCCGCTGCGCTGCGCGGGCTCGTTGCCCGGCACACCGAGGGGCGTCAGTTGGGCATTCTGGGCGAGCCCAGGGTGAATGTGCTGCTGCTCAACAGGGCCCTTGATTCCCTGGCCGCGAGAGCAGAGAATGCCCCGGCAAGGCCTTAAGCAAGACCGACAAAAGAAGGAACAGCCATGGCCTCGTGCAGTGAAAAACGCCCCGACCCCGACGCCCTGCTGACCCTGGCCTGCAAGGAGGAGCGCCGACGCGGTCTGGGCGGGCGCGGGCGGCTGCGCATCTTCTTCGGGGCCGCCCCTGGCGTGGGCAAGACCTACGCCATGCTCACCGAGGGCTACACCCAGCAGGCCGAGGGCCGCGACGTGCTGGCCGGGGTGGTGGAGACCCATGGCCGGGGCGAGACCGAGGCGCTCCTGGCGGGCATCGAGGTGCTGCCCAGGGCTTTGGTGGAGTACAAGGGCCACCAGCTGCACGAGTTTGACCTGGATGCGGCGCTCACCCGGCGCCCTGCGCTCATCCTCATGGACGAACTGGCCCACACCAATGCTCCGGGCTCGCGCCACGAGAAGCGCTGGCAGGACGTGCTGGAGCTGCTGGACCAGAACATCGACGTCTACACCACCATGAACGTGCAGCACGTGGAGAGCCTGTCCGACGTGGTGGCGCAGATCACGGGGATAGTCGTCCGCGAGACCGTGCCCGACTCCGTGCTGGAAGAGGCCGACGAGCTGGTGCTGGTGGACCTGACCCCGGACGACCTCTTGAAGCGCCTGCGCGAGGGCAAGGTCTACGTGCCGCAGCAGGCGCAAACCGCCGCGCAAAACTTCTTCCGCTCCGGCAACCTCTTCGCCCTGCGCGAGCTGGCCCTGCGCGTGGTGGCCGACCGGGTCAACACCGAGGTCCTGGTCTACCGTCAGGGCCAGTCCATCGAGGTCACCTGGCCGACCACCGGGCGGCTGCTCGTCTGCGTGGGGCCGAGCCCGACCTCGGCCCGGCTGGTGCGCGCGGTCAAGCGCATGGCGGCGGCGCAGCACGCCCACTGGATCGCCGCCTACGTGGAGACGCAGCCCCTGGCCCAGGCCGACCCGCGCCGCAACCAGGTGGTGCAGAACCTGCGCCTGGCCGAGCTGCTGGGCGCAGAGGTGGTGACGCTCACCGGCCGCAACGTGAGCGAGGAGATCATCACCCTGGCGCGTGCGCGCAACGTGTCCAGCATCGTCATCGGCAAGCCCCTGCGGCCGCGCCTCTGGGACACGCTCATGGGCAGCCCGGTGGACGAACTCATCCGCAGGAGCGGCGAGATCGACGTGCAGGTCATCCGGGGCGACGACCGCATTGAAGGGGGCGGGGGACCCAGGCACCAGGCCGCGCCTGCCCGGCCCGCGCCCGTGGCCTGGGCCGAGTACGGCCAGAGCATCCTGGCCGTGGCCGCCTGCTCGGCCCTGTGCTTCGCCATGTACCCCTACTTCGAGCTGGCCAACCTGATCATGGTCTACCTGCTGGGCACCATGTTCATCGCCAGCCGCTGCGGCCAGGGCCCGGCCATCCTGTCCTCGGTGCTGGGAGTGCTCAGCTTCGACGTGTTCTTCGTGCCGCCGCGCTTCAGCCTGGCGGTCAGCGACACCCAATACCTGTTCACCTTCGCCATCATGTTCCTGGTGGCCGTGGTCATAAGCCGCCTCACCGCGCACATCCGCCAGCAGGCCGAGGCCGCCCGCAGGCGCGAGGCGCGCACCCAGGTCATGCTGACCTTGAGCCGCCAACTGGCGGGCACGCGCGGCACGGAGAAGCTTTTGCGCATCGCCCTTGAGCACGTGTCGGAATTCTTCGCCTGCAAGGCGCTGGCGCTCCTGCCCGATGACGAGCGGCACCTCAAGGACTTCATCGGCGACCGCGAGGCTTTCAACATCAGCCACAAGGGCGAGGGCGTGGCCCAATGGGTCTTTGCCAACGGCCATGTGGCGGGCCTGGGCACGAACACCCTGCCCACCAGCGGGGCCTTGTACGTGCCCTTGAAGGGCCTCAAGGACACCGTGGGCGTGCTGGGCCTGCGGCCCGACACCCAGGGCGCGCTGTTCTCGCCGGAGCAGATGCAGATGATCGAGACCCTGGCCCGGCAGGTGGCCCTGGCGCTGGAGGTGGAGCGCCTGGAGAGCGAGAGCCTGCACGCCCAGATGGAGGCCGAGACCGAGCGCCTCAAGACCTCGCTGTTGTCCTCGGTGACCCACGACCTGCAGACCCCGCTGGCGGCCATCATGGGCTCGGCCGACAGCCTGGTGCAGGTGGGCGACCGTCTGGAGACGGACCTGCGGCGTTCGCTTGCGGTCAACATCTTTGATGAGGCCGAGCGCCTGTCCAGGCTCATCGGCAACCTCCTGCGCATGACCAAGCTCGAATCCGGCACGCTCAAGCCGGATCTGGAGCTGCAGTCCCTGGAGGAGCCGCTCGGGGCGGCCCTGAACCTGCTGGAGAAGCACCTGGCTGGCCGAGCCGTGGAGATGAGCATGCCCGGCGACCTGCCCATGCTCGACCTGGACGGCGTGCTCATGGAGCAACTGTTCCTGAACCTTCTGGAAAACGCCGTAAAGTATGCTCCGGAGTCCTCCCCCATAGGCATCGAGGCCCATGTCGCGGGGCGGGAAGTGCAATTCTCCGTGGCTGACCGGGGCCCTGGACTCTCGGCAGAAGAGCTGGAAAAGGTTTTCGATCTGTTCTATCAGGGCGGGCAGGGCCAGACAGGCTCCGGGCGCAAGGGCTACGGCATCGGCCTGGCCATCTGCCGGGCCATTGCCCAGGTCCACGGCGGGCGCATCCGGGCCGAGAACCGCGCGGGCGGCGGGGCGGTGTTCCATGTCACCCTGCCTGTGCCGGACGGCCGCAGGCAGGCGGCGATTCGGGCAGTGGCGGACGCGGACCGGCGCAACGCCGAGGCAAAGGAGGAGGGCCTGTGACCACAGACAAGGCGCTGGTGCTGGTCATTGAGGACGAGGCCCCCATCCGCTGCTTTTTGCGCGCCTTTCTGGAGAGCCAGGGCTTCCGCTTCCTGGAGGCGGACACGGGCGAGGAGGGGCTTGGCCTGGCCGCCTCGCACCGGCCCGATGTCATCCTGCTGGACCTGGGCCTGCCGGGAATGGACGGCCTCGACGTCATCCGGCGCATCCGCCAGTGGACCGCCACGCCCATCCTGGTGCTCTCGGCGCGCGGGCGTGAGCAGGACAAGATCGAGGCCCTGGACGCCGGGGCCGA
>CAZXZF010000140.1:0-6889 GCA_964645095.1 uncultured Desulfocurvus sp.
CTGGGCCTGTTCTTCACCAACATGGACATCCGCGACATCCGCTACCTGGAACGCATGGTGGCGCGCATCGTCTCCGCCTGCCGCCAGCGCGAACGCGACGCCGAATACTCCTAGCGACACGAAGGCCAGGGGCGCTGCCCCCGGCACTTAACCAGGGGCGCTGGCCTTACGCCAGGGGCTCCGCCCCCGGCACCCCCGCCAAAGGGCCTGAGGCCCTCTGGACTCCCCGTAGGGTCTGGACCGGGGCGGCCTGGGCGAAGGCCTTGGCCTGGCCCTGGCAATGCGCGCGGATTTTTGAGCGTCTACGCTCAAAAATCCGCGCGCGGTCGGCCCCCCTTCCGGGGGAGGAGTGTCGGCAGGAGGGCAGAATGATCAGCTGCGCGCTGACGTTGCGCCTCGTTGTGCTTTGGCCTCCTCAGCCACTCACCCATGAATCACCCGTGCCCCCTCATGACTTCCCATGACCACCCAAAGCGAAGGGTTCCTGTCGGCGGCTTTGCGCTGACAGGAACCCTTCGCGTAATGGGGGGGTCTGGGGGGCCTCAGGCCCCACAGCGGGGTCCAGGGGCGGCGCCCCTGGCGAGCGGAGGCATCTTCTCCGGTCTAGCCCATGACCATGTTCCGCAGGACGATGACGCCGGTATAGAGCTGGTACAGCGCCAGGAGCACGAGCAGGGCGTTGGCGCAGCCGTGCGCCAGGGGCAGCGCGGTGCGTTTGGCCTTGATCCGGTCCATGAAGAACCCCGACCCCAGGCCGAAGACGATGAGCGGGAGCATGACCAGGGCCACCTGATAGTGGCGGCCGGTGATGAACACGCCCTTCCAGCTGAGCCAGGCCACGCCCAGCCCGGCGAAAAAGGACAGGCTCCAGGTGACCAGCACTGCCGAGCCCTGTTGCACGTGTCGCTTCCAGGCGAAGACAACGCCCTTTTTTCCCAGGTGCGCGAAGGAGAAACGCGTCCAGCCGAGGTACAGGACATTGAGTGCGAGGAACACTGCCAGCGCTTGCAGGATGGGGTGTATCCACATGATCATCGAACGACTCCTTGCGCAATGGCGGCCAGGCTGCGCCGGGCTGGTGGCTGCGTAGGCCGGCTCGTTGCCCGCCGCAAGGGCCGCGTCATTGACCACGGCCGCCCGGCCTGCCGCTGGCGTCAGCAGCAGGCCGGGCGGCGCTGAGGACGATGGAGATCGTCTTGGTCGTTACAGCTTGGCGACGAACCCAGCCAGGGCCTTGATCTCGGCGCCGGACAGCTCGGCGGCGAGCTTCTCCATGCCGGCCTTCTTGCTGCCGCCGTAGGTCTTGGCCTTGTAGCCCAGCATCTTTTTGCTGAAGTCCTCGGCGGAGAGGCCCTTGACGGGCTTGCTCAGCAGGGTCTTGCTGCCGTCGGCGCCGTGGCAGGCGGCGCATTTGGCCTTGTAGAGCGCCGGGGCGTCGATGGCGGGGGCGGCCGGATCGGCGGCCAGGGCGGTGGCGCCCAGAGCCAGGGAGAGCGCCAGGGACAGGGCCAGGACGAGGGACAGGATCGTTTTCATGGGATGCCTCCTTGATGGTTTTGTGCTGTATTGGTTTGGGGCTCTAGGCCATGAGCTTGTGGGCGATGGCCGCCAGGTGCCTGGCCTGGTAGCGCACGCCGTCCAGGTCGCGCTGGCTCGGCATGCGCGAGCCGTCGTGAGCGGCGATGGTGCTGGCCCCGTAGGGCGAACCGCCCATGACCTCGTCCACGCCCATCTGGCCCTGGAAGGAGTAGGGCAGGCCCACCACGACCATGCCCTGGTGCAGCAGGGTCGGGATGAAGGTCAGGATGGTGGACTCCTGGCCGCCGTGCTGGGTGGCCGTGCTGACGAACACGCCGCCGGGCTTGCCCACCAGCGCGCCCTTCAGCCACAGGCCGCCGGTGGAGTCGAGGAACTGGCGCATCTGGCCGCACATGTTGCCGAAGCGCGTGGGCGTGCCGAAGAGGATGGCGTCGGCCCCGGCCAGCACGTCCGGGGTGGCCAGGGCAACGCCGGCCATGGCTTTGGCGGCGTCCTGCGCGCCCATTTTGCCGAGCACCTCCTCGGGCAGGGTCTCGGGCACGCGGTAGATGGCCGCGTCCGTTCCGGGCACTTCGCGGGCGGCCTCGGCAGCGGCCTGGGCCATGGTGTAGATGTGCCCGTACATGGAGTAGAAGACGATTGCGAATTTCATGGGTTCCTCCTGACTTGCTCAGGGCGGTTAAAACAACTGAGGATGATTCCTTATTATTCAATAGGACCATTGCCCGGTGTTGTCCAGCGCGGAGATGCTGAAGGCAGAACAAACCGCTTTCACTTTCAGAATAGTGGGCAGCCATGTCCCCCCTTGTGCCATTGATGGCAATGCCGCCCTGCGGAGGGCAAGGAGCTTCTGCACAAGAGGAGGGCGCACCCTCTCCAAGCACAACGCGAAAGCGGCCCCCCCTCAAGGCGCGTTTGCACCGCAGACGCACAGGCTGCCCTGCTGGAAGACGCCACCTGCACCCTCAAGGTTGAGAAGCGCCACTGGAAGGCCGACCCCCCGCTGCCCTGCGAATTCACCCTGGACCTCGCCAAGGTCTGCCCTTAACCCCTTCGGCTCATTCTCCCTCTCCGGCCAGCCGCCCTGCGCACCAGCGCTGCGGCTGGCCTCCTCTTTTGCACCGCCGCCGAAACTTTCACCCAGGGCCGGAGTGGGGGTTGACAGTATGGTCATATAGCTATATTGCTATGTCTCGAAGCGCGGCGAGAACGAACCCTGGAGGGACCATGCGCGAACTGGTGGATGTCATGAAGGCCCTGTCCGACCCTGGCCGGGTCAAGGTGCTCAAGATGCTGGAGGCGCGCGAGGGGTGCGCCTGCGAGATGTGCGCTTGCGAGATAATCGGGCTGCTCGGCCTGGCCCAGCCCACGGTGTCCAGGCACCTCAAGGTGCTGGCCGACGCCGGGCTCATCAAGGGCCGCAAGGTCGGCTCCTGGGTGCACTACCGCCTGGCCTTGAGCTCGGACTCCGGCTCGCCCTATGCCCAGGCGATGCTCGCGGCCCTGCCCGGCTGGCTGGAGAAGAACCCAGAAATCAAGGCCCTGCGCCAGGCCATGGGCCAGGAGAGCAGTCGGCTTAAGCCGCTCAAGCTTTCCGCCCCGCAAGACTGCTGCGATCCTGTTGCGGCAAATCCGTAAGCCCCCCAACGGAGACACCTCATGGAAAAGACCCGCGTCCTGTTCGTCTGCGGCCAGAACTCCGCCCGCAGCCAGATGGCCGAGGCCTGGCTCACCCGCCTCGCGCCTGAATCCTTTGAGGCCCACAGCGCCGGTATCGAGCCCGCGCCCATCAATCCTCTGGCCGTGGCCGTCATGGCCGAGCGCGGCATCGACATCTCGCGCAAGCGCACCAGGCTCGTGGCCGAGGCCGTGGCCGAGCTGGCGGCAAAGGGCCAGCGGTTCGACGTGGTTGTCACCGTGTGCAGCAAGGCCGCCGGGGCGTGTCCCTTTGTGCCCGGCGTCACGGTGACGGAGCGCTGGAGCTTCGACGATCCCGGCGCCATCATGGCCGAAGGCGCGGCCTCGCAGGAGGAAAAGCTGGCCCGGGTGCGCGCCGTGCGCGACGACATCGAGCGGACCCTGCGCGCCTGGATCGCTGAGCACAAGAACGCTGACCGCGAAAACGCCGCCCGCAAGAATCCCAAGGAGAACGCATGAAACCGTTGCAGCCGTTGCAGCCGCTCGATATGGGCGCACCCTGCGCCTGCCGGCAGAAGGGCCAGGACCAGGCGGCTGCGCCGGACCGGCCCCTGACCAAAAGGGAAATGCGCCAGCAGATTCTGGCCGCGAAACGGGCGGCCCAGGCCCAGCTCCGCGCCGAGGCCCTGGCTCCGCCGGACAACCTGCCCGGCAAGCTCGGGCTTGCCACCGCAGCGCTCATCATCTGGGGAAACCTTTACTACCACTTGCCCGCCATGGCGCAGTACGCCACCTACCAGGCCTTCAAGCTGGAGCAGGGCAGCCGCCTGGGCGCCAGCGTGGAGTTCTTCCTGTACGACACGCCCAAGGTGCTGCTGCTTTTGGCCCTGGTGGTCTTTGGCGTGGGCATCATCCGCAGTTTCTTCACCCCGGAGCGCACGCGGCGCATCCTGGCGGGCAAGAGCCAGGCCGTGGGCAACGTCATGGCCGCGCTGCTGGGCATCGTCACGCCCTTTTGCTCCTGCTCCGCCGTGCCGCTGTTCATCGGCTTTCTCGGCGCCGGGGTGCCGCTTGGGGTCACCTTCTCCTTCCTGGTCTCCGCGCCCATGGTCAACGAGATCGCCGTGGTGCTGCTCTACGGCCTGATGGGCTGGAAGGTGGCGGCCTTGTATATGGGCACGGGCCTTGTGGTGGCCGTCGTTTCCGGGCTGGTCATCGGCAAGCTGAAGATGGAGCGGCATCTGGAGGAGTGGGTCACGAAGATCCACGTGGACACCGGCGGCGAAAAGGATGCCGAACTGACCTGGGCCGGGCGCATGGACGCCGGGCTCTTCGCCGTGCGCGACATCGTGGGCAAGGTCTGGCCCTGGGTAATCGCCGGCATTGCCGTGGGCGCTGGCATCCACGGCTATGTGCCGGATGGCCTCCTGGCCTCGGTCATGGGCAGGGAGGCCTGGTGGAGCGTGCCCGCGGCCGTGGTCATCGGCATCCCCATGTATTCCAACGCCGCGGGCATCATTCCGGTGGTGCAGGCGCTGCTGGAGAAGGGCGCGGCGCTGGGCACTGTTTTGGCCTTCATGATGGCTGTCATCGCGCTGTCCCTGCCGGAGATGATCATCCTGCGCAAGGTGCTCCGGCCCCGGCTCATCTGGACCTTTGTGGGCGTGGTGGGCTCAGGCATCATGCTCGTGGGCTTTTTGTTCAACGCGATCCTGTAAACCCGTTTCGTCAGGAGGCCGCTGCCAATGACACAGAAGACCCTCGACATCCTCTGGCAACGTGTGACAGTTGGCGCCGAGACCTGCGAGCGTTGCGGCGACACCGGCCAGAGCGTGCGCAAGGCGGCGGAGGCGCTGCGCCGGGAGCTGGCCTTGCGCGGCATCGCGGTGGTGCTGACGGAGAAGACCCTGCTCCCCTTTGCGCCCAACGTGCTCGCCGATTCCAACCGCGTGTTCTTCAACGGCGAGTCCCTGGAGGATCTCGTGGGCGCAGAGGTGGGGTCGAGCCACTGCCAGTCCTGCTGCGACCTGCTGGGCGACACCATGAACCGGCAGACGGACTGCCGCACCCTCATCGTGGATGGCCGCGAGTTCGAGGCCCTGCCCGAGGAGCTGCTGCTGCGCGCCGGGCGCATCGCGGCGGAAAAACTGAAATAAATCATTGTTGCCCCTGTTGCGGGGCGGCGCAAAGGAGAGGATCAGATGGCGGATACGGCACGGAAATTCGGCAAGGGCGAGCTCATCACGGCGGTGGTCATTGCCCTGGCCGCAGGCTTTTTTGCGGGCACGGTGGTCATGGAGCTCAGGCAGCCTGCCGGGGCCAGGGTCCAGGCCGAGGCTGGCGCAGGGCCTGCCGCCTCTGCCCAGAACGACGGGCATGAGCACGATGCCGAGCTGGCGCGCATAGCCGAGCTGGAGATCGCCACGGCCAAGTCCGGCGACCAGGGCGCGTGGCTGGAGCTGGCCAACCTGTACTTCGACACGCACCAGGCCCAGAAGGCCATCGCGGCCTATGAGAAGACCATCGCGCTCGGCGCTTCCAGCCCGGACGTCTGGACGGACCTGGGCATCATGCAGCGCGAGGCCAAGCAGCAGCAGAAGGCGCTGGCAAGCTTTGACACGGCCCTGAAGCTCAACCCGCGCCACGAGAACGCCCTGTACAACAAGGGCGTGGTGCTTTTGCACGACACCGGCGACAAGGCCGGGGCCGCAAAAGCCTGGGGCCAGCTCCTGGAGGTCAACCCCAATGCCAAGACGCCCGACGGGCGCCCGCTGGCGGGCATCGTGGCCGAGCTCAAGCGCGGCTAGTTGGAGCACACGGAAACGCGGAGGCGGACGCCATGAAGATAGCAGTGCTGGGGCCGGGCTGCCCCAAATGCCACGAGACGGAGAAGCTGGTGCGCGAGGCCCTGGCCGAGGCCGGGCCTGATGTCGGGGAGACCGCTGACGTCGTGAAGGTCAGCGATTTTCAGGAGATGGCCCGGCTTGGCGTGTTCGCCACGCCTGCCGTGGTCATCGACGGCGTGGTCAAGTGCTCGGGCCGGGTGCCGACGAAGAAGGACGTGCTGGCGTGGCTTGGCAAGTAGTGCGCCGCCTGCCGCTGGCTCCGCTTTTGGCCCTGGCCCTGGCGCTGATCGGCCTGGCGGCGGCCCCGGCCCTGGCTGCGCCGCCTGCCGTGTCTGTGCAGGGCATGGTCACGGTGGTGGACCTGGGGGCCAAGACCTGCATCCCGTGCAAGATGATGGTGCCGATCCTGGCGGAGCTGGAGCAGGAGTACAAGGGCCGCGCCGCCGTGGTGTTCATTGATGTGACCAAATACACTGAGCTGGCGACGCAGCTGCGCATCCGCGCCATCCCGACCCAGATCTTCTACGACAAGAAAGGCCGCGAGGTTTCGCGCCACGAGGGCTTCCTGGACAAGAAGACCCTGTCCGACACGCTGAACAAGCTGCTGGCGCAGTAGCGGAAATGCCCATGCTCGACCAGTTCCTGCTGACCGTCAACGCCTGGATGTCCGGGGCCTGGATATCCGGGGCCTGGATATCCGGGGCCGGAATGTCCGGAGTCGGCGCGTCTTCCGGGCTCTTGGCCCTGGCCCTGGCGGGCAGCTTCCTGTGGGGGCTGGTCAGCGTGCTCTTCAGCCCCTGCCACCTGGCCAGCATCCCGCTCATGGTGGGCTACGTGGCCGGGCAGGGCAGGCTGGTGGAGGGCCG
>CAZXZF010000141.1:0-4304 GCA_964645095.1 uncultured Desulfocurvus sp.
CGGCCTTCTGGGCGCTGGGCTTCGCCCTGTTCGTCCTGCGCCGCCACCCGCCGGGGGACCTGCAATACGAGGCCATGCGCTACGCGCTCGCCACCATCCCGCTCATCGGCGTGGCCGTGAGCCTGTGGGCGGGCGCGCTCTTCCGGCGGTTGTAGGGCCTGAAGGCTCCCCGCCGCCCCCCCCTGGGGTTCCAAGGGGCGCAGTCCCTTGGCCTGCGGAGCATGCACCACACAGCCCCCCTGTGGCGGCTAGCCCGGCTCCCGGAACAGATGCTTGAGCCCGTGCGGCTGGCAGCGCCGGTACTGCGGGGGTGCTGTCACCTGCGCGCCCAGCTCCGCAGCCGCGTGCCAGGGCCAGCGCGGGTTGTAGAGCATGGCCCGGCCCAGGGCCACCAGGTCGGCCTGGCCGCTGGCGACGATCTCCTCGGCCTGGCGCGCCCCGGTGATGAGCCCCACGGCAATGACCGGCAGGCCCGTGGCCTCCTTGATGCGCTGGGCCAGCGGCACCTGGTAGCCCGGCCCCACGGGGATCTTCTGCGCAGGCGAGAGCCCGCCGCTGGACACGTGGATGTAGGCCGCGCCATGCTCCCCCAGCCTGCGGGAGAAGAGAACGCTCTGCTCCTCGTCCCAACCGCCCGGCACCCAGTCCGTGGCCGAGATGCGCACGCCCAGAGGGATGTGCGCGGGCAACACGGCGCGCATGGCCGCAAAGATCTCCAGGGGCAGGCGCAGGCGGTTCTCCAGGCTGCCGCCATAGGCGTCGCTGCGCTGATTGGAGAGCGGCGAAAGGAACTCGTGCAGCAGGTAGCCGTGGGCGCAGTGCAGTTCCACGCAGTCGATGCCCAGGCGCGCGGCGCGCACGGCGGCCTCGACAAAGGCTTGGCGCACGCGCATTATTCCCGCCTCGTCCAGGGCCAGGGGCGGCTCGTCGCCCGCGTCGTAGCACAGGGGCGAGGGGGCCTGGGTCCGCCAGCCTTCCGGATCATCGGCCGGGATGTTGGCCCCGCCGACCCAGGGCAGCCCGCAGGAGCCCTTCCGGCCCGCATGGGCCAACTGCACGGCCACGCGGATGGGCGAATGCTGGCGGATGAAGCCGAGCACGCGCGCCAGCGCGGCCTCGCACCCGTCCGACCACAGGCCCAGGTCCGCCGGAGAGATGCGGCCCTCGGGCTCCACGGCCGTGGCCTCGATGATGAGCAGGCCCGCTCCGGACAGGGCCAGGCCCCCCAGATGCACGAGGTGCCAGTCGTTGGCCTGCCCGCCTTTGGCCGAATACTGGCACATGGGCGGGACGACGATGCGGTTTTCAAGGGTCAGGGGACCGAGGGCGAAGGGGCTGAACAATGTGCTCATGGGCGACTCCTGGGGTATGGCCCGCAGCATACTCCCGCACGGGAGCGGATGCAACGCGGCCGGCGCGTTCATCCACATCCCCCTCCACGCCCCGAATCGACACCCCGAATCAACACCCCGAATCAACGCCGCACGCCCGCAACACGGTTGCCACCCGCGCCCCCTTTGGGCTATCAGGGACCAAGAACCAGATACGTACTGATTTTTCACCGCCCAGAGCGCGCACCGCGGGGGCCGCATGAGCCTGATCAACCTTGATTCCCTTTTCAGCCCCAAGGCTGTGGCGGTCATTGGCGCGACCAACGAGCCGGGCAACATCGGGCACCTGGTCATGAAGAACCTCATGGGCGGCGGCTTCTCCGGCCCGGTGATGCCCGTGAGCTTCGAGGCCGAGGCCATCGCCGGGGTGCTGACCTACTCCTCCGTGGCCGACCTGCCCAAGACCCCGGACCTGGCCATCGTCTGCAAGCCGCTCCAGAAGGCCCCGGCCATCGTGGAGGCCCTGCGCAAGCGCGGCACCCGCTCCGTGGTGCTCATGGGCCCCGGCTATGCCCGGCTGGACGACAAGAGCCGCGCGCGGCTCAAGGCCGAGCTGCTCGAGGCGGCGCAGCCGCCCCACTTGCGCATCCTGGGCCCCAAGTGCATGGGCCTCATCGTGCCGCAGATCAACCTGAACGCCAGCCTGGCCCACACCGCCAGCCTGCCCGGCAAGACGGCCTTTCTCTCCCAGTCCGACAGCCTGTTCACCACGGTTCTGGACTGGGCCAAGAGCCACGGCATCGGCTTCTCGCACATGATCTCCCTTGGCGCGCAGATCGACGTCTCCTTCGCCGACATCATGGACTACCTGGGCTCGGACCCGCTGGTGCGCTCGATCCTGCTCTACGTGGAGTCCATCCAGGACGCGCGCGGATTCGTTTCCGCCGCCCGGGCCGCCTCGCGCAACAAGCCCGTGCTGGCGCTCAGGCCCGGCCAGGCCCTGCAGAACGCCCTGGCCGAGCTGGCGGCCATTGAGGGCGCAGGCGGTCCCGGTGACGCAAGCGCCCTGCCCATGGACCTGAACGCCACCACGGACGAGGTCTACGACGTGGCCTTCCGCCGCGCGGGCATGCTGCGCGTGGAAAGCATCGACGGGCTCTTCGACGCCGCCCAGACTCTGGCCGGGGCCAAGCCCGTGCGCGGCGACCGCCTGGCCATCATGGTCAACGGGGCCTCGGCCGGCATCATGGCGGCCGACGCGCTCCTGGCCCACGGCGGGCGGCTGGCGCGCTTCTCCGAGGACACCTCCCTGGCCCTGGACAAGCTTCTGGCCGGAGGCCTGGTGGCCAACCCCCTGGGCCTGCCCTTTGGCGCCAAGCCCACCGACTGGGTGGAAATCTTAAAGACCGTGCTCACCGATCCCGGCGTGGACGCGGTGCTGCTGCTGCACGTGCCCTTTGCCGGGCTCACCGGCGTGGAGACGGCCCAGGCCGTGGCCCTGGCCGCCAAGAAGGCCAAGCGCATGGTGCTCACCTCCTGGATGGGCTCGGAGCTGGCGCAGAAGGCCCGCGCCGTATTCGCCGATGCCGGGGTGCCCACCTACGAGACCCCGGAGCAGGCCATCCGCGCCTTCCTGTACATGGTGCAGTTCCAGAAGAACCAGGAAATGCTCATCCAGACCCCGGACTCCCTGCCCACGGATTTCTTCCCCGACACCACGGGCGCGCGCGAAACCTGCGCCCGGGCCCTGGCCGAGGGCCGCACGAGCCTGACCCCGGCCGAGGCCAAGGACGTGCTCACGGCCTACGGCATCCCCGTGGTGGAGACCCAGAGCGTCACCAGCGCGCGCGAAGCGGTCATCGCCGCCGATGAACTGGGCTACCCCGTGGCCGTGAAGCTGAAGAGCCCGCAGATCAGCCAGCCCCAGGAGGTCGGCGGGGTGTACCTGGACCTGGAAGGCCCGGACAAGGTCTGGGAGGCCGCGGCCAGCATCCTGGCGCGGGTCTCGCGCCAGCGGCCCGACGCCTACGTGGAGGGCTTCGTGGTGCAGAAGATGGGCCGGCGCATCGGCGCGCACGAGCTGTTCGTCTCCGCGCACCTGGACCCGGTGTTCGGGCCGGTCATCGCCTTTGGCCACGGCGGCGTTGCGCGCGAGATGATCCGCGACCGCGCCGTGACCCTGCCGCCGCTGAACATGAGCCTGGCGCGCGAACTCATCAGCCGCACGCGCATCTTCAACCTGCTCTTCGGCACGCCCCAGCACCCGGCGGCGGACATCGACGACATCTGCCTGACCATCATCCAGATCTCCCAGCTGATCATCGACGTGCCGCAGATCTCGGCGCTCGACATCAACCCGCTCTACGCCGACGACGCGGGCGTGCTGTCGCTGGGAGCCAAGGTGCGCGTGGCCCCGGAGTCGCGCCCCGGCGCGGAGCGCCTGGCCATCCGCCCCTACCCGCGCGAGCTTGAGGAGTGCATGGTGCTGAAGAATGGCCGCAAGATCACGCTCAGGCCCATCCGCCCCGAAGACGAGCCCGCCCACCGCGACTTCATCGCCAAGCTCTCGGACGAGGACCTGCGCCTGCGCTTCTTCGGCGTGGTCCGCCGCGACTTCGACCACAAGGACATGGCCCGCTTCACGCAGATCGACTACGACCGCGAGATGGCCTTCATCGCCACGGCCGTAAGCGAAGGCGGCCTGCCCGAGACGCTCGGCGTGGTGCGCACGGCCACCAAGCCGGACAACTCCGAGGCCGAGTTCGCCATCGTGGTGCGCTCGGACCAGAAGGGCACGGGCCTGGGCAGCCTCTTGTTCCAGAAGATGATCAGCTACACCAAGGGCCGCGGCACGCAGCACATCAAGGGCCAGACCATGGTCGAGAACAAGGCCATGCAGGGACTCAGCAAGAAGTTCGGCTTTGTCATCAGCGTGAACCCGGACGAGGAGCTGGTGGACATGGTGCTGGACCT
>CAZXZF010000141.1:4404-6887 GCA_964645095.1 uncultured Desulfocurvus sp.
GCGCGCATGGAGCGCTGCATCGGCTGCCAGAGCTGCTCCCTGGCCTGCGCCCGGCTGGTGCACAAGCGCCTGTCCTGGTACACCGCAGGCATCCGCATCGGCTCCTCCGGCGGCATCTCCACCGGGTTCGAGGCGCGCGTCTGCCTGGCCTGCGATCCGCCCCCGTGCGCGGCCGCCTGCCCCACGGGCTCGCTCTCCCCGCGCACCAAGGACGGCGGCGTACGCCAGGACCGCAAACTCTGCATCCGCTGCGGCAAGTGCGGCAAGGCCTGCCCGGTGAACGCCATCGTGGTGGACGAGCTCAACAATCCCTACATGTGCATCCACTGCGGGCGCTGCGTGAGCTTCTGCCCGCACAACTGCCTGGAGCTGGCCGAAAAGGGCCAGGCAAGCATCGTGCAGGAGGTGGCGGAATGATCAGAAGCGACTTCCGCATCCTGCTGGTGGACCTAAGCGTCCGCAAGGCGCACATCGTGGACCTGCCCGGCCGCGAGACGTATATCGGCGGCTCGGGCCTGGCGGCCATGCTCTTCGAGAAGTACGGCGACATGGCCGCCGGCTGGAGCGACCCGGGGCAGCCGCTCATCTTCGCCATCGGCCCGCTCACGGGCTACTTCCCGCTCATGAGCAAGACCGTGTGCGGCTTCCTCTCGCCCTACCACGGCCAGTACGCGGAGTCCCACGCGGGCGGACGCAGCGCGCTGGCCCTGCGCTTCGCGGACATGGACGCCCTGGTCATCATCGGCAAGGCCAGCGTGCCCTGCGTGCTCTCGGTGGGCGCGCGGCACATGGAGATCAAGGACGCGCCGTTCCTCTGGGGCAAGGACGTCTTCACCACCGGCAAGATGCTCCGGCACATGCTGCCCGGCAGCGGCCAGCGCAGCATCCTGCGCATCGGCCCGGCGGGCGAAAACGGCTGCGCCTACGCCTGCATCAACGTGGACACGTACCGGCACTTCGGGCGCCTTGGCGCGGGCTCGGTCATGGGGGCCAAGAACCTCAAGGCCGTCGCCATCGTGGGCGACGCCTCCTTCCCGCTGCCCGAGGGGAAAGAGTACGCCAAGTGCTTCCACGAGATCTACGACCAGCTCACCGAGACCTCCATGATGAGCAAGTACCACGACCTGGGCACCGCCGGGAACGTGGCCGCGCTCGACGCGCTGAAGTCCCTGCCCTGGCGCAACCTCCAGGCCACCAGCGACCCCGAGCGCATCGACGGCATCAGCGGCGAGAGGTTCGCCAAGGACATGCTGCTCAGGAACACGGCCTGCTCCGGCTGCCCGGTGGGCTGCATCCACATCGGCTACCTGCGCGAGAAGTTCATGGCCGACAACCGCTACCTCTACCGCCAGGTGGCCTACGACTACGAGCCCATCTTCGCGCTGGGGTCCATGCTCGGCTTTGGCGACGGCTTCAAGGTGCTGGGCCTCATGGATGCGGTTGAGCGCGAGGGCCTGGACTGCATGAGCAGCGGCGTGGCCCTGGCCTGGGCCACCGAGGCCCTGGAAAAGGGGCTCATCACCGAGGCCGAGACCCTGACCCCGCTGGCCTTTGGCGAACCCGAGGGCTACAAGACGGCCATCCGCCACCTGGGCGCGGCCACGGGCGAGTTCTACCGCCTGCTGGCCCAGGGCACGCTGGTGGCGGCCAGGCGCTACAAGGGCGAGGACTTCGCCTGCGTGCTGGGCCAGGAGATGGCCGGCTACGCCACGGGAGAGACCTTCTTCGTGTCCGAGACCTTGAGCTTCCGGCACTCGCACCTGGACTCCAGCGCCTACTCGGCGGACCAGAAGAAGCAGGACAAGGACGCGGGCAAGATCGTGGACGGCTTCGTCAAGGACGAGGCCAGCCGCTGCGTGCTGACAAGCGTGGTGGGCTGCCTGTTCGCGCGCGGGGTCTACACCGAGGAGCGCCTCAAGGCCGCGCTGGCAAGCCTGGGCTACCAGGGCGTGGCCGACAACCTGGCCGCGGCCGGCGAGACCATCCAGAAGCTCCGCTGGCGCCTGCGGCTGCGCACGGGCTGCGACCCCATGAGCGCGAAGATCCCCAAGCGCTACAGCGAAGTCGTGACCTGGAAGGGCCCCATCGACACGGCCTACATGGAGGAGCTGCGCCAGGCCTACGCCACGCGGCTGCTTGAGCTGGGCCGGGAAGAGGAAGGCCTGTAGCCGAGCGCCGGGCAACAGCAGCTCACGGCAGACCACAGCAGAGCATTACAGGCAAAAACAAGGGGCGGCTTTGGGGCCGCCCCTTTGCTTTGCCCCCTGCCGGGGCGATGGGACTGGGCGCTGTGGGCCGGGGGATGGACCGGGCTAGTCCTTGTAGGTCGCGCGGATGGTCAGGAATTCTGCCAGGTTGTCCAGCAGGATGTCGGTCATGCGCGGGTCGAAGTGCTGGCCGCGCTCCTTCTTGAAATGCCCCGTCACCTGGTCCACGGGCCAGGCCGGGCGGTAGATGCGGTCGCTCATGAGCGCGTCGAAGAC
>CAZXZF010000142.1:0-475 GCA_964645095.1 uncultured Desulfocurvus sp.
CCCAGGACGCCCAGGTGTATCTGGTGAGCCCGCTCACCGCGGCCCAGGCGGCCCTGAACGGCAAGTTCACCGACCCCGCCACCTGGGGCACGCCGCCGAAAAAGGCCGAGCTGCCGAAAAAGGCCCCGAGCATCCGCCAGCTCTTCGTGTTCCCGCCCACCGGTGCGGAAGGGGACGGCTCCAGGGTGGAAGTGCTGCGCGGGCCGAACATCGTGGCCCTGGAGCGCTTCGCCGAGCTGCCGGAGAAGGTCACGGGCAAGATCGTGCTCAAGGTGGGCGACAACATCACCACCGACCACATCATGCCCGCGGGCGCGGCCATCATGGCCCTGCGCTCGAACATCCCGGCCATCTCCGAGCACGTGTTCACCAAGGTCGATCCCGGTTTCGTGGCCCGCATCCGCGCCGAGGGCGGCGGGTTCATCCTGGGCGGCGAGAACTACGGCCAGGGCTCCAGCCGCGAGCACGCGGCGCT
>CAZXZF010000142.1:485-6874 GCA_964645095.1 uncultured Desulfocurvus sp.
GTCATCGTCAAGTCCCTGGCCCGCATCCACCGCGCCAACCTGGTGAACTTCGGCATCCTGCCGCTCCTCCTGGTGGACAAGGACGACTACGAGACCCTGGCCCAGGGCGCCACCCTTGAGATCATGACCAAGGACATCCAGCCGGGCAAACCCCTGGACGTTCTGGTGGACGGTTCGGCCAAGGTCACGGTGACAAATGATTTGACGGCCAAGGAGCTGGAGATTATCCAATCGGGCGGACTGCTGAACACCGTGCGCGCCAAATAAAAACAAGTTTCCGGAATAATACGAAAAATCGGAGAGACCATGCTCGACAGGTTACGCCAGAACGCCGAAAGCTGGGGCATCAAGCTCCTCTTCGCCATCATCATTGTGGTCTTCATCTTCTATTTCGGCATGGGCAGCTTCACCGAGAAGAAGGAGCCCGTGGTGGCGTACGTGGGGGGCCAGGCCATCAGCGCCCGCGAATTCCAGAAGGCCCACGAGGACGCCATCACGGCCATGCGCAGGCAGAATCCCGGCCTCTCCGCGGAAGCGTTGAACAACCCTGAGTTCAAGCAGGCCATCCTGAGCCAGCTGGTGAACACCAGGCTCGTGCTCGCCGCCGCCGCCAAGATGGGCATCAACGTGTCTCCGGCGGAGCTGCGCGCGGTCATCAGCAGGATTCCGGCCTTCCAGAACGCCCAGCAGGAGTTTGACCCGGCCATCTACAAGAACGCCCTGGCCCAGAACCACTCCACCCCGGCGGCTTTTGAAACCGAGCTCAGGAACAATCAGGTCATCCCGAAATTGCAGGGCTTCACCACCGTGTCCGCGCTGCTTTCCGAGCCCGAGGCCAAGGGCCTGTACCAGTGGGCGCGCGAAAGCGTCCGCATGGACTACGTGCTCTTCCCGGCCAAGGACTTCGAGGCCCTGGTGAAGCCCACGGACAAGCAGCTGGCCGACTTCTACGAGACCTCCAAGGACAAGTACAAGGACCCCGCCCGCATCCGCCTGGTGTACCTGCCCATCACCGTGGCCGATGTGGCCGCAACCGTGAAGGTCAGCGACGACGACGCCAGGAAAAAGTACGACGCCAACGCCGAGAGCTTCAAGCACCCGGCTCAGTTGCACGCCCGCCACATCCTGGTCCTGGTGCCTGCCTCCGCCCCCAGGGAGGCTGTGGACAAGGGCCTGGCGCAGATCAAGGACATCCAGGCCCAGCTGAAGCAGGGCGGCAGCTTCGAGGTCCTGGCCAAGAAGTTCTCCCAGGACCCCGGCAGCGCCCCCAAGGGCGGCGAGCTGCCCTGGTTCTCCCAGGGCGCCATGGTCAAGCCCTTCGAGGACGCAGCCATGGCGCTCAAGCCCGGCCAGGTCAGCGAGCCTGTGCGCACCCAGTTCGGCTGGCACCTGATCAGGCTTGAGGGCACCCGCCCGGCAGGCGTCGTGACCTTCGACGAGGTCAAGAACGACATCAAGAAGCGTCTGGCCGAAGACCTGGCTTCGGAAAAAATCAACGAGATCCTGGACCAGAGCATGGACCAGATCGCCGCCGGCGTGAAGCTGGAGAAGATCGCCAAGGGCCTGGGCCTGGAAGTGCGCAAGAGCGAAATGATGGACCAGCAGGAGCTGCAAAACTCCTTCGGCCTCAAGAAGGAGGCCGTGGACTCCCTGTTCGCCCTGGCCCCCGGCAGCGGAGCCAAGACCCCCCTGGCCATGGAGCCCGCGCGCGGCTATCTGCTGGCCGAGAAGATCGACGGCACGCCCGAAGCGACCCTGCCCCTGGACAAGGTGCGCGACAAGGTGCTGGCCGAGATCAAGAACCAGGAGGCCCGCAAGCTGGCCATGGAGAAGGCCCAGAAGGTGCTGGCCGGCCTGCTGAACCCCGAGACCCAGGCCCAGACCCTGGCCCAGGTCAAGGCCGAGCTCAAGACCACCCCGCCCCTGGACCGCCAGGCCGCCGTGGGCCAGAGCGGCAGCAACCCGCAGATGCTCATGGACATCTTCGCCGCGGGCGACAAGAAATGGCTGCCCAAGCCCTACGAGACCCCCACGGGCGTCGCCCTGGCCCGCCTGGCCGAGCGCATCGATGCGCCCGAGCAGACCTGGGAGCAGGAGAAGCGCGCCTGGGTCAGCCAGGGCGCGCAGGCCTTCGGCCAGGAGCTGTTCAACGCCCTGCTGGCCAATCTGCGCAAAACCGTCAAGGTCGAGATCGTCCGCCAGGATCTGCTCAACTAGTCCGCACCCGCACAAAAAAGAAGGGGGGAAGCCGTCAGGCCTCCCCCCTTCTTTTTTGCCCTGCCGCCGACGGCCTCCGCCCCCCTGGGCGAGGAAGCCCGCGACCAGGACCTGAACGTGACATGACGGCTGTGCGCCCGGGCCGCCAGCAAAGAAAAAGGGAGGGGAGCCCTCGCAAGGCCCCCCTCCCTTCATTGCGTATGCAGGCGGCCTAGGACGCCTTGAGCTCACCGACGATTTTGCGGAGCTGCGAGGCCATGCTGGCCACCTCGCCAATGGCCAGCACGGACTGGCCCATGCCCTCGGCGGTCTCGGCGGCCACCCGGTTGACCTCGTCAATGGCGGCGCTGATCTTCTCAGACACGCCGGACTGGTCTTCGGCCGCGCCCGCGATGATCTGGACCTGATCGGCATTGCTCTTGGCGATGACCACGATCTCGTCCAGGGCCTTGGCCGACTCGTCGGAATGGCTGGTGGCCTCGCCGATGGCCTCGGTGGCCTTGTCCATGCTCTCGATGTTCTTGCGGCTGGATTCCTGGATGGCGCGGATGTTCTCGCCGACCTCCTTGGTGGCGCCCATGGTCTTCTCGGCCAGCTTGCGCACCTCGTCGGCGACGACCGCGAAGCCACGCCCGGCGTCGCCCGCGCGCGCTGCCTCGATGGCGGCGTTCAGGGCCAGCAGGTTGGTCTGGTCGGCGATGTCGTTGATGACGTTCATGACCTGGCCGATGGCCTCGGCCTGCTTGCCCAGGTGCTGCATGTTCTCCTTGAGCTGCGAGGAGATGCTGTTCACATGCCCGATGGCCAGCTGGGCCCGGCGCACCACCTCGGCGCCGCCGGCGGCCTTGGTCTTGGCATTGTCGGAGGAGCCCGCCACCTCGCCAGCCTTGCGCGCCACGGCGATGACCGAGGCGTTCATCTCCTCCATGGCCGAGGCGGTCTCGCCCACGCGGTCGCGCTGCAGGTCCATGCCCCGGCTCATGACCTCCACCTGGGCCGAGAGCTCCTCGGCCGAGGAGGTGATGCGCTCCACGATCTCCTCCAGCTTGCCCGCCGCGTCGAGCATGCCCTCGCGCTTGGCCGATTCGGCCTGAAGCTTGGCCTCCAGGGCCTCCTGGGTGGCCAGTTCGGCCTCCCGGGCCTTCATGTCGGCCTGGGTGCAACTGTTTTCCGCCTCCTGGATCTTGGCCTTGAGGTTCTTGGCCATGGCCCGCAGGGAGTCCGCCAGAATGTGCGTCTCGTCCTTGGAGGCCACATGCAGTTCGCCCTCCAGGTTGCCCTGGGCCACATGGTTGGCGAAGTCGATGGTCTGCAGGATGGGCCGCACCAAGGCCTTGGAGAAGAAGTACCCGACCACGAGCATGAGCAGGCCCACGAGGAAGGTGGATGCGAGCGTGGTCAGATTGGTTTCGGAAAGCACACGCTCGATGAAGGCGCGGCTCTGTCCGATGAAGAACATCCCCGCCACCTGGTTGTTCACGTCAATGATGGGCCAGTAGGCTGTGTTGTACGCCGCGCCAAGGATGACATTGCGGCCGATGAAGCGCTGCCCCTTCCGGAGCACCTCTTCCAGCACCTTGGGGTTGTCCATCTTGGTGCCCACGGCGCGCTTGCCCTCTTTCATGATGGTGGTGGAGACGCGCGTGTCGCCCTGGAAGATGGTGCATTCAAGATGCAGGTTTTTCTTGATCTGATCCACAAAGCGGTCGCTGGACAGGGTGAAGCCCGGAGTGATGACGCCGATGACCGTGTCGCCGCGCTCCACGGGAATGCCCGCGCGCAGGGAGAACTTGACCACCGTGCCCTGCTCCACGCCGACGATGGTCTGGCCCTTGAGAGCCTTCTGGACGTTGACCTGGTTGGCCACGCTGTCGCCGAACTTGTCGGAGTGGCCGCGGGCGATGCACACGCCCTGCGCGTCGGAGATGGTGATGGATTCAAGCCCCGTCTCGGCCATGACCCTCTTGGCATAGGCTTGCAGCCAGGCCGTGTCCTTCTCGTGGATCTTGGCCACCACCAACGGGTTGCTGGCGATATGGAACCCGTTGGAGGTCAACGACTTCTTCATCTCCTCGAACTGCGCGGTCACCAGGTCGGCCCGGGAGCCGACCTCCTTGACGTTCTGCTCATCCAGAGTGCTGTTCAAGAAATAGCGGCTGGAGAGGTAGTTGCCTCCGCCCACCAACACGACGGAAAAGAGTATGAGGCCCAGTATCTTCTTAAGCAGCGTCACTTTCATGCCAACCTCCTCGCGAGGGGGGGGGAGTACGGGGACATACGGGAGAACGGGCCTGCTGGGAGGCCTGCCTGAACACTTCCGCCACACGCAGCAGCCCTGATCATTTCGGGGAGACCCCTTGCCGACCTTGGCCGCCATTTACATTGCTGAACTTATCGGTCTACGTACACGAATGCATTAGAATATGGAACCAAAATGGTGGAGCTCCCTTGACAGGAACGCGCCCGGCAATCCATTGCTGAGCGAACGCCAGGCATGAAACCGGAGAACCTTGTGCACACAGAACTCGTCGTGTTCGTCCCCGCCGCCCATATGGCCCGGCTCTTCCCCGTTCTGGAAAAAGCGGCCAGAGGCCATGCACAGGTCCTGCGCGACAAGCCGGTGCCCTGCCTGCCGCTCGCGGCCCTGCGCTGCCTGAACATCTCCATGCACGGCTCAAACGAGCACGTGCGCACGCCCCTGGTGTACCCGTTCGTGCGCACGGACGGGTTCAACTTCGACCCCCCGGAGCGGGCCCCGCACGAACTCTCCGGCCCGGACTGGCTGGTGCTGGGCGGCCATGAGGCAGACCTGGGAAATCTTGCGGCCCAGGCCCTGGCGGCCAGGATCAAGGACGGGGAACGGCCCCTGCTGCGCGTGGCGCCCTACGCCAGCCTGCGCGGCCCCCTGCCCCAGGAGCCGCAGCCCGGAGACACGCCCTTCACCTTCCGCAAAAGCTCAAAAAACTTCAACCAGCCCGGCTGGGCCAAGAACATGGAGCGCCTGCTCGGCCTGCCGGAACAGCGCTGGCACGAGGCGGGCATCTCCAACACCGCCGACCTGGTGGGCATCTTCGACGAGGCCCTGGCCCGGCTGGCGCCCAAGCAGCCCCGGCTCATCCTCGACCTGGGCTGCGGCCTGGGGCAGATCGCCCGGACCCTGGCCGAGCGCTACCCCGAGGCCAGGGTGGTGGGCGTGGACGCGAGCGCCGAGGCCATCGCCGTGGCCAGCCAGGCCTTCCAACTGCCCAACCTGCGCTACTGCGCGGTGGACTTCTCCCAGCCCCTGAGCTTTCCCAAGGGCAGCGTGGACCTCATCGTCTCCACCAACGCCCTGCCCTATGCCCAGGACCAGCTGGGCGCGGCGCGCGAACTCTTCGGCCTTTTGTCGCCGCAGGGGCTGTTGCTGAACCACTGCCGGGCCGAGGAATCGCACCTGTTCTGGGACTTCCCCAAAAGCCTGGTCCTGCCCAGCAACACCCAGATTTTTCTGACGGATTGGCTTGCGGCGGCAAGGGAATCGGGGCGCAACACGGAAGTGTGGAGCGTGCCCCTGGGCATGGCCGCACTGTTCTATCTGCCCAATCAGGTCAAGGCCTTTGCCGAGCCCCTGAACGCCTACTCCGACGCCCGCCGCCACGACGGACCCGGCCCCTACGCGCCCTGGGTCACCCACGTGCTGCTGGCCCACAGCGCCCAGGCCAGGCCCGCCGCCCAGGCCGCCCTGCCCCTGGCCGCAAACCATCTGGAGCGCCTGTCGCAGGTGCTGAACGCAGTGGCGGCCGCCCCGCGCGAGATACAGGAAGCGGCCATCCTGGCCTGGATCTGCAATTCCAAGATGCTGGATGTGCTGCCGGAGGCCCTGGAATACTTCGAGGCCGTGCTGCCGGGAAGCGCGCCGGTGCTCAAGCCCGTGCTCGGGGCCAGCCTCGCGGCCGGGGACTAGGAGCCGGCGGCCGGCTACTCGTCCTGGTCCTTGCCCGGGATGTGGATGTTGTATTTCTTGATCTTGTAGTGGATGGCCCGGCGGCTGATGCCGAGCAGGTCCGCCGCGGTTTTCTTGACCCAGGCCGTGCGCTCCAGGGCGCGGATGATGGCCTGGTGCTCGTTGTCCTCAAGGGAGAGCGAGTCAACGCCGACGGCGGGGGCGGCCTCGGCCTGGCCTGAAGCGGGCG
>CAZXZF010000143.1:0-6841 GCA_964645095.1 uncultured Desulfocurvus sp.
GAGGACAACGGCATCGGCATGCAGCCGGACACGCTCTCGCGCCTGTTCTCGGTGTTCTTCTCCACCAAGGGCTCGCGCGGGACCGGGCTTGGCCTGTTCATCGCCAAGAAGGCCGTGGACCAGCACGGCGGGCGCATCGGGGCCGTGAGCGAGCCCGGCCAGGGCTCGACCTTCAGGATCTGGATTCCGCGCTGACGCGGGCGCAACTGGATTCCCCCTGGGGAAAAGGGGCGGCGGAAGGAACATCCGGTCCCAGCGACTTCCCCGCAACCATGCGCTGCTGAGCTGTGGCCTGCGCGTTGCCCCCTTGACCAAAGACTTGCGCCCCTCCCCCTGCGGACATCGCCCTGGCGCCGGGAACAGGCCCTCCGACACTGGTCGAGGGTGAACGCACTGGTCGAGGGTGAACGCACTGGTCGAGGGTGAACGCTCCGTCCCCCCCTCTCGCCCATCCCGCCCCAGCACGCCGCAAGCCCCCCTGGCCCATGCAGGGCCGCGCGAGCGCAAGGCAAAAATGGCACAGAAAGTGAATGGATGATTCAGCAAACTGTTTCCGGGCGGGAGAAGCCGCGAATAAGCGCTGTCTCCGCTTCGGCTCCCGCCCTTGCCGCGCACATGCGCGCAGGGCGTCAAGGCCGTGAGGCCGCGCCAGAAACGGCGAGGGCGCAGACATGGTGCCGCAGCCCGGAATCGGCAACAGTTGTGCCGGGAGAGGACGCCTGCGCGATGTTGGAAGCCGCCTGCCAGAAGCGGCAGTCAATCTCTCGGCGCTGTCCTGGACATGGCTGGCAAAGTGTGCTTTTTCGGTCTCGGAGCGGCTGCGCCTTTTCTGCCAGAAGCCTGATGCCGAATGCGATGCTTGACTCTGCTGGAACAAAATGCTGACGGCCTGACCTGCGTTGCTTCAGACTCTGCTGCTGGGGTCGGTCATGCTGGAAAACAAACCAAGGGCCATACATGAACGAGAATTATTTCCGCATCATGTCCGAGGGGCTGAGTGGCGAACTTGCGCATCTCTCCATTGAGGAAGTGCTGGTCCACTTCAACAACTACCGGACCAATTTTCTGCTGGATAGGGACGTGGCGGCCTGCTACCTCAACCGGTTCCTGGCCGGGGTCAACGAGGAGTCCGCGCCCTGCGCCAGGCAGCCCCTGGAGCACCTTCTCGACAAGTGCCTCCAGCTGGCGCCCTTTGACATCTTCCATATGCGCAGCAAGGCCATAATGGACGATCCCGGCAAACGCCTGCGGATCGAAATCCTGGACAAGACCAATTCCGAGGCCGAGACCTTCAAGATGATCGAGGGCCTGAACCTGGGCCGGGAAGCCGATGACATCGCCGATTTTCTGCACAAGCTCCTGGACGCCTATCCCAACTATGCCCTGGCTGCGGGGCTGCTCTTGAAAGCGGACTTCATCCTCGGCAAGTCCCCTTCCGACTGGGTGGGCCGGTTCAAATGCCCAAAGCGCCTGCAGGACGACTTCAACGGCATGCTCTTCCGGCATTATGCCAACATGGGGCTCATTCAAGAGGCGGAAGAGCTCTGGCCGCTGCTGCCGCCCGAAGACATCAGGGAGGTGAACCTCAACTGCGCTGCGGAAGTGGCGCGCATGCAGGGCGACATCCCCAGGGCCATGGAGCTGTACGAGCGCTCGCTGGTCCTGGACAAGACCCAGGCCTCTGTCCGTTTCCGTTTGGCCGAACTGCAAAAGCCAAGCGTCAAACGCCCCGAGCTCGTGGCGGAAAAGAAGGTCGCCATCTATCTCTATACCTACAACAAGGCCGAACAACTCAGGACCACGCTGGCCAGTCTCGCAGGCTCGAATATCGGTCCGGCCTCGGTCACGGTTCTTCTGAACGGCTGCACCGATGACAGCCTGGCTGTCACCCAGTGGGCGCAGAGGCTCTTCCCGAAAAACACCTTCACCGTCATCCCGCTGCACGTGAACATCGGGGCGCCGGCCGCGCGCAACTGGCTCATCAACCTCCCCTCCACCTGGGAGCACGACTACGTGGCCTTTCTCGACGACGATGTCGACGTCCCGGCGGACTGGCTGGAGTGGTACCTGACAGTGGCGGAGAGCGATGCAAAGATCGCCGTGGTGGGCTGCAAAATCGTTTTCCCCGGACAACCGGCCAAACTCCAGTACCTGTTCCGCTACGTCAGCGTCGCGAAAGATGATCTCTTTAAAATGAACCTGCCCGTCCCCCAGCATCAATATGACAACGGCTGCTACGACTTCATCCGCGAGACGCGCTCCGTCATGGGCTGCCTGCATCTCTTGCGCACCGAAGCCCTGCGCAAGGTCCCCAACTTCGACATCCGCTTCTCGCCCTCCCAGGTGGACGACATCGACCATGACCTGTGCCTGTGTCTTGCGGGCTACAAGGTCATGTACTGTGGCCTGGTCACCTGCGTTCACCACCAGTCTTCCGGAACAGGGCTGCACTCGGACGCAACGGATTTTGCCCGCATCGGCAACAGCATCGGCAATGACATCAAGCTATTCTACAAACATTTCAATCACATGAAAGGGCTGCGCAAGCTGAACAATTTGAGCTTGCTCCCCTGGCAGGACATATAGGCTTCTCCGGCACGCACAGGGCAGGAAGAGCTGCCAGTGCCCACCCGCCAGCGCTGCTCCGGTGGGCATGGCCTGGCAAGCGTGCGCGAGAGAAGGGATATTTCACCGCCCTCTGCCAGTGGAGGGGGAAATCCCATGCTCAGACGGCCTGAGCCCCAGGATTGCGCCCAATGCCGCGACTTGAACCGGAGACAGCCATGGCCCATCCCTGTTTTCTTGCCGTCATAGACGAGATCCCTCCGGTTTCGGAGCAGCTGGTCGTCTGCCTGGGCAGGCCGAAGCTCATTCCGCAGCTCCCCAAGGACAGGCTCCTGGTGCTGTACAGGGTTGACGCGGCTGCGCTGGGGCGGATCGCCAGCATCGACCCCCGGCGCATGGCCGCAGGGATCATCGTCGTCACCTCCAGGGAAGAGCATGCGCGCAACCCGCGCGCGGTGCTGCGCGCCCAGAAGCTTTTGGCCTACCTGTTCATAAAGTACGTGGACCTGCCCATGGTCAGCACCCGCATCCCTGATCTCATGGGGCTGCGGCCTGTGGATACGCCGCCGGAATACCTGCACCTGCTCAACAGATACCGCAATACGCCCTTTCACCTGCAGCACTGTCTGGTGGACAAGCTGCGCGACAAGGCCGTGGGCATGCCCTGCCTGCTGCTGCTTCCAGGGCCATCCCTGCAGCTCGTCCGGGACCAGCTGCCAGAGCTTTCCCGCCGCTATCTCATCGTCACCATCTCCAGGGTGCTGCCCTTTCTGCGCGAATGCGGCGTAGCGCCCGATGTCCTCGTGCAGCTGGATACCGTGCCCTTGCAGGAGCATTTTCACCATCCGGACGACCGGTACCCGAACGCGGTGCTGCTGGCGCTCTCGCTGGCGCCCATCCGGTCCTTCGCGCCCCGCTTCCGCCGCCTGTTTTTCATCGACAGCTTTGATCTCTCGGTCCTGCCGAATCCCGCACGCATCCGGGAATCGTGGCTGAGCTCCCTGCTTGCCTGCCTGGGCGCGGCCGAGGCGCTGCACGCGCCAAAAGTGCTGCTGGCAGGGGTGGACCTGCGCCTGCTCGGGGCAAACGCTTACTACAGCGAACAAAACCATCACCAGCAAGGGCCGCTGCAAACAGACCCCCTGACCAGCCAGGACCTCATGGTCGCCGCGCCGGACATGAACGGGCGACTGGCGAGCACCACCCTGCATTTCTTCGCCACGGCCGCCGAGACGGAGCTGTTTGCGCAAGACATCCACGCCAGCCTGGGGACCACCTTCCACAACCTCTCCCCCTGGAGCCTGCTGGACCCGGAGATCTACGCCCCCATGACCCCGGAACAGGCGCTCAATGCTCCCGAATTGGACAAGGCCGCCTTCCTGGACAAGGCTGACCAGGCCGACGCCATGAAGGAGCATATCCTTCTGCGGGAGATGCGCGAGCAGAGCGCCAACGCCCTCGTGACTGCCCGGCACAGCCGCGACATTCTGGCCTGCCTGCGTTGCGCCGACCCAGAGACGCTGCGGAAGCACCCATACGTCCGCTATGTGGCCGCGAACCTCCCCTGGTTCAGGCCCGCCGGAACGGACAACCTGGGACGACTGGCGGAGAACCTTGCCCACGAGGTCTACGTTGCGGCGCGGTTCGCCCGCAACGTGGCTGCCCTGCACTGCCTGGCCGCCGAGGGCGTGGCCATACCGGTGCTGTGCACGGCGCAGGAAGAGGCGCAGACGGTGGCGCGCTTGCGCCGCCTCAGGCCCGGCTGGGCCTGGCGCTGCCTGGGCATCCAGACGGTGAACTCCGGGTGCGCCCAGCCCTCGTCCGGTTGCCTGGAACTGGCCGTGCTGCACGACTGGATGCGCTTCCAGGATGTGCTGATCGTCGCCCCCGGTTGCGCGGGCGAGTTCCACTACGCCCTGTCCATGGTCGCGGATGACAATGTCCTGGATCTGGAAGAGCTGCTCGCCTACTCTCCCTGTGCTCAGGGCAGCGAGCCCAGGTCGGCCTTTGCCCAGGGCTAGGCGGATTGCCCCCATCCGTCCAGGGCGGCGAGCACATAGCCCTTTGGGTCGAGCGCGGACAACATCCTGGTGAAACTGTCTTCCTTGCCCTGGCGCCGGGCGTTGTCCCTGGACAGGAGGATTTCCTCCAGGCCGACCTGCAGGCGGAAGGCCTTGAGATTCACCAGGCCCAGCTGGAGGCCGACCCGCCAGTCCTGGGGCGAGTGCAGGGCCAGGTGGGAAAGGTGGCCCAGCCGGATGAAGTCATACCCGCACAGCGTTGAGGTCAAGGCCTCCAGGCGGCGGGTGGTCTCCAAATCCTCCGGGTCCAGCCTCTGGGCCAGGTACAGGCATTCCACCGCAGCCTTGGGCAGGTGTGCGGTGGGATCGTATTGAAAGCCCGACGAGCCGAGCCGCCCGGCTGAGACCAGCTCCTTGGCCCACAAAAGGCACAGGTGGGCAGGACTCCCCGGCACCATCCGGCCCGATGCCCTTGAGGCTGTGTGCCGATGCCAAAATTGCCTGGACAGGTCCCAGTCGTCCAGAAACACTCCGGCCAGCGAACCGGCCAGGTTGACCTCCAGCTGATCCAGGTGCGACCCCTCGGCCATGATCCGATGGAGCACCCTCAGGACCGCATCCTTTTGGCCGTTTTCCGTCAATAACGTCACCAGCGCGGACACGACCTCGGGCGTGGGCGAAAGCTTGCCCAGCGCCTGGGCCAGGTCTTCCAAGGGTGTCACAAACAGCCCGGAGCGATGCAAATGCGCAAGGGCCAGCCAAAAGGCGGCATCCTGATCATTCCGGTGCGTGCCAGCCGGGGAAAGCCTGGCGGCGAAATCCAGGATGCCTTGGCAGCGGTGGCGCACGAGGTGCTCCCGTTGCACCCGTTCCCAGGCCGCCCTGCCCAGCCGCTCGGCCTGGTCCGGCCGCGCTGAGTAATGGTCCAGCAACGCCCCCAGCTCCAGCACATGGGCATAGGTTTCCATCTCCCGTCCGCTGGCGAAAAGAACGTCCTGGTCAGAACCAACGTCCTGGCTGAGCACAAGACAACCGCACGAGGCGGCCTCCAGCAGCCTGAAGTTGACCTCGGCGAGCATGGACTCGTTCGGCGCCAGGCGCGAGGCGCAGTAGAGGTCCAGCATCTCCGCAAAGGTCATATCCTGGGCCACCCTGGCGCCGGAGTGCTCCTCCAGAAACTCGGCCAACCACCGCCGCAAGGGACGCTGTTGCGTGATCCGGCCAACAAAGGCCACATTCTGCAACCGTTCGGAAAACGGTTTCCAGGGGCGCTCGGCCCCGAACATGGCCAAACGGGCAAAGGGCGGATGCGGCGGATGCAGATCCTTTTGGAGGATGCTTATGTGCGGGCTCAGCACCCCGTCAAAAAGACGAAAGTAATGCGCCTGCCAGAACAAGTTGCAGTGGGTATCCAGGGACCAGAAGATCTTGGGGCAGGAGAAACGGTGCAGCCCCTGAAGGATGACCCGCTGGCCCAGACGTTCCTCTTGGAAGATGAGATCCGGAGTGAAGGACTGCTCAGCCAAGGCCTCGCTCAGCTCGAACAGGGACTGCTGGGGCCAGAAGTTGAGAACTTCGTGCCCCATGTCCTTGAGCGCCGAGCCCACGTGCATGGAAATCGTGCAAATCTTCATATTGAGTGTGGGCGACCTGCCCGCCTGATGCCGCAGCGCCTGCGCACCAGACTGTTTTTTGCTTGGAATGCCTGCGACCAGACATCCGACGCCTGCCCCGCCCATCGGATGCAGGACGCATGTCCCCGAACAGTGTTTAGAAACCACGTTTCATTGACGATGTCCACGGTGACAAGGGCTGTCCCGTGGTCTTGATGCGGGCCAGAGCGCTGTCAAGGCTGCGCAGCACAGTGCGAGGCCGGATGGCGGGGCCATGTTCAGGCCGCCTGCAACCGCCGCGCGGAAGAACCGCCAGAGCCCAGTTGAAGGCAGAAAGGGTGTGGCCTGCTGCCGGATGTGCGGCGGCCCGGCTTGGCGGCAAGGGTCAGGGCCGTGCCGGACACCAGACAGTGATTGGAGTGCCAACAGGTATAAACGACCGCAGGTTCGTGCCAACTCGCGCGCGCGTTTGCAGAATCTTGAGCCAGGACAGAAAGGGAGCAATAGGGTAGGAAAACGAAAAACGGGCCACAGCCATCTAGCTGCAACCCGTTGTTTTCCTTGGTGGAGACGAGGAGGATTGAACTCCTGGCCTATGCGTTGCGAACCCTTCAGCCTAGCATTCCTGACTGAATCCTAACA
>CAZXZF010000144.1:0-6834 GCA_964645095.1 uncultured Desulfocurvus sp.
GGGCGTTCAGGTCGGCCCAGTGGAAGCGGTTGTGCCGGTTGTTCTGCACCAGGCTCGTGCGGTAGAGTTGCCAGGCCCCGTGTACCCGGAGCGCGCCGTCGGGCCCGCGCACCGGCCCCAGCTTGTCGTCTGCGGAAAGCTCCCCGGCCAGCCGGGCCGCGTCCTCGCGGATGCTCAGGTTGATGATCAGGCTGTAGACCCTGCCGTGCAGCGCGCCGGAGGTCGCCTCGGGCCAGGATATATACGCCGCAGGCGGGCTCACGG
The DNA here is from genome assembly GCA_964645095.1 of uncultured Desulfocurvus sp. Classification (GTDB taxonomy): domain Bacteria; phylum Desulfobacterota; class Desulfovibrionia; order Desulfovibrionales; family Desulfovibrionaceae; genus Humidesulfovibrio. Next base: position 265 of record CAZXZF010000144.1, read on the forward strand.
GCAAAAGCGGGGTGAAGAAGCGCTCCTCGGCCACCACATGGATCTGGCGGGCGGGAAAACAGCGCTTGAGCCAGAGCAGCAGCGGAAAGGTGAGCACCAGGTCGCCCATGCGCTGCATCTGCAGCACCAGCATCGGCCCGTTGGAGATGCCCATGCTAGCGCACCCTTCCGGGGAAGGACTGCTGGATGGCCGCCATGAGCGCGCTCAGGCGGTGCTCGTAGGTGTGCTCGGCCAGCACCCGCGCCCGCCCGGCCTTGACCACGCGCCTCCGGCCCTCGGGGTCGGCCAGGAAGCGTTCGATCTGCCCGGAGATCTCCTCCACGCTGCGGAACAGGGCGATCTCGGTGTCCGGCTCGAACAGGCGTTCGATCTGCCGACGGTGGTCCGTGAGCAGAAAGGCTCCGGCTGCGGGCACGTCGAACACGCGCTGGTTCACCGCGCCCTTCATCTGCAGGCTGGTGCAGTTGAAGTTGACCTCGCTGGCCGGGTAGAAGCCCGGCAACTCGTCGTAATAGCTCAGCTCCTTGTGCAGCCGGTGGCCCGTATTCCCGGCCAGAAGCTGGCTCCAGCCGAGGTCCCCGGCGATGAGCGGGCCAAAGGGCAGGGTCTTGGCCACGCAGCCCAGGCGGTACTCCAGGGTGGAATGCCAGACCACGGCCGTGGCGTAGGCAACGCGCCGCAGGAGCGGCAATGCGTTGAGCTCCGGCACAAGGTCCGGGCGCTGCGTGGCCATGAAGGCGGCCACCGAGCGCTCGCCCGACTGGCCGAAGGACCGGGCCAGGCCCACAAAAGCCGAAAGCAGCGCCGGGCCGGGCGCTGCGGCCTTGAGCCTGCTGGCGGTCTTGGCGACCATGGAGTTGCCCACGAAGGACACGCGCGAACGCCACTCGGGACGGCCCTTGCGTCCGGGACGGAAGCGCTCCGGGTCCGCGCCGAGCGGCAGCCAGAAGACGTTCTTGAAGCCGTAGCCGCGCACGCCGTCCAGGCTGTCCGCATCCCAGGTCAGGATGAGCGTGTTCTCCGGGTCGGGCTTGGGGTACAGCGGCAGGATGAACTCCGGGTTGTCCACGAACCAGGACACCAGGGGCAGGCGCAGTTCCCCGGCCAGGGCGTAGAGCACGCCCTCGTGGTCCACGCCCAGGTGGTTCACCGTGACGACGGCGTCGGGCTTGAAGCCCGCCACGGTCTCGCGGATGGTGTTGACGAAGACGTCGCGGTCCACGCTGCGCGAGGCGAAGTCGAGCAGCAGGTGCGGCACATCCAGGCGTTGGCAGGCGGCCTTGAGCTCGCCCAAAAGGAAATAGGCGCTTGTGAGCAGGAGCAGGCGCGGGGCGCGGCCCCGGTGGCGCAGAGCAAGGGCATCCATGAGGCGGAACCCTAGCCGGGTAACGGGGCGCTGTAAAGCCGCCGGAGGCGCTGCGCTGCGCCCCGCGCAAAAGTAAATGGAATTCCTTCCGGCCCTGCGCCAAACCCCGGCCCGCGCATCCCGTGCGGGCCTTCATCCGCGAGCAGAGGCCGCCCCTCAAACACTGGGGAGGGTTCCGGCCATGCGGAAGGCGTTGCCGCCAGCGCGCTTGGCCGCGTACATGGCCGCGTCGGCCCGGCCGAGCAGGCTGTCCTGGTCCTCGCCGTGCTGCGGGTAGCAGGCCAGGCCCACCGAGGCGCCCAGGAACATGTTCCCGCCTGCCGCTTCCGGGTCGAACAGCGTCTCCAGCACCTTCTCGGCCACGGCCTGGGCATCCTCCGGCCCGGCCAGGTCCGGCAGCACGAGGACGAACTCATCTCCGCCCAGGCGGGCCACGGTGTCGGACTCGCGCACGCAGGCCTTGAGCCTGAGGGCCGTCTCCACGAGCACCCGGTCGCCATGGGCGTGGCCAAAGGCGTCGTTCAGCGCCTTGAAGCGGTCCAGGTCCACGTACAGCAGGCCCACGCCGGTGTTGTTGCGCCGGGCGCGGCGCAGGGCCTGCTCCAGCCGGTCGGCAAAGAGCTGGCGGTTGGGCAGGCCGGTGAGCGAGTCGTGCAGGGCCATGTGCCGCACGCGCTCCTCGCTGGCCTTCAGCGCGCTGACATCCTGAAAATTGATGACCACGCGGCCGCCGGACATGCGCGAGACCTTCATGCGGCACCAGCTCTGCCCGCCGTCGAGGTGCAGGAAGGGGAACACGCGCTCCGGCGGGTTCTCCTGCACCATGTCGCTCATCAGGTTGACCACAAAGGCCTGGCGGTCCTCCGGGGCGGCGAAGATGCGGTCGGCCAGGGCCGCCAGGGAGGGCACCTCGCCCACGGAATAGCCGAACAGGCGCTGCATGCCGGGGTTGTCGTAGATCAGGGCGCCGCCCTTGTCGGCCAGGGCGATGCCGTCAAAGGAGCTTTGCAGGATGGCCCCGCGCTCGCGGCCTTCCATCTCCAGGCGCGAGTAGAGGCCGGAGAGGTCTGCGGTCATGGCGTTGAAGGCCTTGGCCAGGTTGCCCAGTTCGTCCCTGGTCATGACCTGCGCGCGCACGGACAGATCGCCCCCGGCCACGGCCGCGGCGGCCCTGGTCACGGCCAGGATGGGCCGCGCGACGCGCCGGGAGAACACATGCACCCCCAGGCCCAGCAATGCGGCCACGGCCAGCCCCACCAGCACGGTGACCGAGGCCAGCCGCCCGGCAGAGGCAAAGGCCTCGGCCTGGGACATCTCGGCCAGAAGCGCCATCTGGTAGGAGGCCAGCCAGCGGTACACCCCCACCACCGGCACCCCGGCGTCGTTCAGGTACAGCCCCTGGCCGCTGCTCCCGGCCAGGGCGCGCTGGATGCCCTCGGTGTGGGCCTGCCGCCCCATGGCCAGGCCCTTGCGGCCCGAGGCCACCAGGACGTTCGAGGAGTCCACCAGGTAGGTCTCGCCCGTTTGGCCCAGGCCCGCCCGGGAGCGGATGATCTGATCAATGCGCTCCAGCCCCAGGTGCACGGCCAGCACGGCCAAAAGTTCGCCCGACCCGCTTTTCACGGGCATGCTCACCGTCAGGATGGGCCGCAGGGATTCCGGCGAGGGATATACGCTCTGCACCGTCGGCCCCTGGCGGCCCTGGGTGTAGAAATTGTAGTTGGCCCGGTAGCCGCCCACATGGGACGCCTCTGTGGACAGGAGCACGCGGCCGCCGGTTGGGGCCAGCACGAGCACCTCGCGCACGTCCGGCTGTGCGGCCATGTAGTCGCGCAGATGCGTGAGCAGGCGCTGTGGATCGCGGGCCGTTGGCGCGGGACGTCCCGAGAGCTCGCGGGACACCGTGGCGGTCACGAACTGCAGGTCGCGCAGACGCTCCTCCACCCACAGGCCCAGGTCCGTCTCCTTCTGGCGGCTGGCGGACTCCAGGCGGTCCACCGCCGCCTGGCGCAGAAAGGCCCGCCCGACCAGATAGCTGGCCGCGCCCATGCCAGCCACGCCCAGGAGCGAGAACACCAGGTAGGTGCTCACCAGCCGGGCCACGAGGCTTTTCTGGATGAAGCTCTTCATGCGCGCCTGCCCGCACGGTTCATGGCGTCGGCTCCAATTCCCTGCGGCAGCGGGCCTGCCCGCCCTCGATGGCCAGGACATGGGCGCTGCGCAGCGCGTCGCCCCCGTGCTCAAAGGACAACCGCCCGGAAAAGCCCTCGTACCCGTGCAGGGAGGCTATGCCCGCGCGCAGCGACACCGGATCCACGCTGCCCACGGCCTGGGCCGCGGCCAGGACCACGCCCAGGGCGTCCAGCACCATGGCTCCGTCGCTGTCCAGGGGAGCTCCCGCGACGGTCTCCAACGGCCCTGCCTGCCGACGCGCGGCCTCGCCCATGAGCCCATGCGCAAAGTTTGCGGTGAAGAACGAGCCCTGCGCCGCCGGCAATTCGAGGACACTCGTGCCCTCCTCCCAGGAGTCGCCGCCGAGAAAGACTCCGCCAAACCCGGCCCGCCTGGCCTGAGCCATCTGCAGGACCACGTCCTGGGCGTAGTTGGGCAGGTACAACGCCTGGGCCTTGGCGGCCCGGATGCGCCCAAGCTGCGTGGAGAAGTCCGCCGCGCCTCCGGGATACCCTTCCTGCGCCACAACCTTTCCGCCGAGCGCCGCAAAGGCGTCGGCAAAATACCGGGCAAGCCCCTGGGGATAGGTGTCGGACTCGTCATAGAGCACCGCGACGCTGCGCAGGCCGAGAGCCTGGAACGCGTACTGGGCCATGAACCGCCCCTGCACCGTGTCCACCAGACAGACGCGGAAGGCGTACTTGCGGCCCAAAGTCACCTGCGGGTTGCTCGCCGTGGGGCTGACCATGGGCACCTGCGCGTCCTCGGTCGCGTTGGCCACGAGGATGGCGTCCCGGCTGTAGTAGGGGCCCACAAGGGCGGCTGCCCGCTCCTGGCGGATGAGCCGGACAGCGGCGCTCAGGGTGCGCTCCGCCTGCCCGCCCGTGTCCTCCACCAGCAGCCGCACCTTGAGCTTCCGGCCGCCCACGGCCAGACCGCCCTCGGCGTTGATGCGCGCAACCAGCCGCTCGGCCCAGACATGTCCGGTGTAGGGCTGCGCGGTACCCGTCACCGGCGCCAAAAGGCCGATGCGGAGTTCCTCGTCCGGGGCCGCGCCCCTGGAGCAGGCGGACAACGCCGCCAGCGCGCAAAACGCCGCCAGCGCGCACAGCGCCCCGCGCAGTTGCGTTCTCCCGCCAGGCATCACAGCACCACCTCCCCGGTCTTCGGTCCGGCGCCAAGCCCTGCGCCGCGGATGGTTCCGGCGTCCAGGCCTGCGCCGCCCTCGGCCACCAGCAGCGCCACCAGGGGCTCCCCCTGCGAGGTTTGGGGCACAGGGTCGCACGAGGCCAGGCAAAACGTCGCGCCCACGACCAGAAGCACCGTCATCAGTCGGCTCACGGCGCCATGTGTGTATTCGCTCACTCGCATCGCCCGCTCCGTTGTCAGGTGCTGACGCTCTGAACTTCGCCTAGCTTCTCGAATACTGCATTTTTGTGGGGTTTGACAAGGAATGTGCGTGGTGCGGCTTGAGATGCCCGCTAAGCGCGGCGGCGCAGGCGGCGGGCCAGGGCGTCGACGAGCAGGCGCGCCTCGTCCAGGCCCAGAGCGCGCGCCAACAGGAAGTACAGCACGGCCCACACCGGGATCAGCAGCACCCAGACCAGGCGCGTGCCCGAGGTGGCGTAGGCCAAAAGCCCGATGACCAGGCTGGGCGCGCCGCACTTGAGCCAGGTGGACAGGCGCATGGGCCAGGAGCCCAGGCGGCGGCGCAAAAGCCAGGACAACAGGGCCACGTTCAGCGCGCTGGCCACGGATACGGCCAGGGCCAGCCCCACATGGGCCAACTGCTGCATGAGCGCCCAGCCGAGCAGGATGTTCACCGCCACGCACAGCGTGGCCACCATGACCGGGGTGCGCGTGTCCTCCAGGGCGTAGAAGGCCCCCACCAGCGGCCGCACCAGGGCGATGGCCGGCAGGCCCAGGCCATAGGCCATGAGCGCCGCGGAGGTGGAGTGGATGGCCTCCGGCCCGAAGGCCCCGCGCCCGAACAAAAGCGCGATGAGCGGTCCGGCCAGGGCGATGAGCCCGGCCATGGCCGGCAGGCTGATGGTCAGCGACAGGCGCAGGGACGAGCGGATCACGGACATGAACTCGTCCATCTGGCCCTCGGCGCACAGGCGCGAGAGGCTGGGCAGAGCCGCCGTGCTCACGGCCAGGCCGAACACGCCCAGCGGGAACTGCACCAGGCGGTCGGCGTAGTAGAGATACGAGATGCTGCCCACAGGCAAAAACGAGGCCAGCAGCGTGCCCAGGAGCAGGTTGATCTGGTACACGGCGCTGCCGAACACCGAGGGCAGCATGAGCCTGCCCATGCGCAGCACCGCCGGGTCGAACCAGCGCCACGGACCGCGCCAGGAGAAGCCCAGCCGCCGCAGGTAGGGCTGCTGGAACAGCCACTGCCCCAGGCCCGAGGCCAAAACGCCCCAGGCCAGGCAGTAGGCCACGTTGAGCTCGAAATGCCAGCCGACGAGGGCGAAGGTGATGAACCCGATGTTCAAAATGCACGGGGCAAAGGCCGGGGCGAAGAAATGGTCCAGGGCGTTTAATATGCCCATGCACAGGCCCACGCCGGAGATGAAGATGATGAACGGGAAGCAGATGCGCAAGAGGTCCGCAGTGGTGGCCAGCAGCTCCGGGTTCCTGGCGAAGCCCGGCGCGATGAGCGCGGTCAGCTCCGGGGCGAAGACCATGGCCACGACCGTGATCACGGTGAGGATCGCCACCAGCCAGGCCAGCACCGCCCGCGCCATCTCCCGGGCGCGCTGCTCGCCCTCCTCGGCCCGCACGCGGGAAAAGGCCGGAATGAAGGCCAGGGTCAGCGAGCCCTCGGCGAACAGGCTGCGCAAAAGATTCGGGATGCGGAAGGCCACGAAGAAGGCGTCGGCGAACAGGCCCGCGCCCAGGGTGAAGGCGGTGATGAGGTCGCGCACGAAGCCCAGAACGCGCGAGATGAGCGTGGCCCCGCCAACCGTGGCGGCGCGGCGGGCGATGTGGCGGGATTCGGCGTTCATTGGCGCGCACCATAGCC
>CAZXZF010000145.1:0-6737 GCA_964645095.1 uncultured Desulfocurvus sp.
CCGTGCTCAAGTCCTCGTCCATGATCATGCAGATGAATCTGATGCAGTACATATAAGGCGCGTTCCGGGCTGGACTTTCCCGCAGCCCTCGGATAGCTTGCCGCAAGCCGCAGCCTGTCGGCGCGGCATTTTGAAACGACACGCTCAAGATTCGAGGAACCATGCTCATCCTCACACGGCGGCCCGGAGAAAGTCTCTACCTGGGCGAAAACATAAAGCTCAAGGTGCTGAGCATCCAGGGAAAGCAGATCAAGCTTGGGCTTGATGTGCCCGAAGACATGACCGTGTACCGGGAAGAAGTGTACCTCAAGATAAAAGAGCAGAACAGCCTGGCCCTTGAGGCCAGTCAGCAGGATCTGCTCGCGGCGGCGACCTTATGGCAGGAAGAAGCAAAAAAATAACCATCCGGACGAAGCTGGGCGAGCGGGAAATCGCGCGCGACAGCATCATCTATTTCCCGCACGGGCTCATCGGCCTGGACGACAAGCGCGAGTTTGTCCTGCTCCAGGTGCGTGAGAACTCCCCGTTCCTGCTCTTGCAGTGCGTCACCGATGCGGGCCTTGGCCTGCTCGTGGCCGACCCCTATCCCTTCCTGCCCGACTACAACGTCAAGCTCGAAGCCCCGGAGAAGAAAACCCTGCGCGTGGAGAACATCCGGCAGATCGCGGTGCTCGTCACCGTGACCATTCCCAAGGACAGCCCGGAGCTGACCACCCTGAACCTCTCCGGCCCCATCATTCTGAACACCAAGGAACGTTTGGGCCTGCAGGCTCCCCAGGTGGATGTCAAGCACCCCACGCATTTCCGCCTGGTGGATGGGCAGCGCGCCCAGAAACCAGCGCCCGAATAGTCCCGGCCCTCGTCTTTCCCCGGAAACAAAGCACAAAATTCTCCCTGGCAGCCTTCTGCCGGGAGAGCCTCCGCCACCTTCCGCGCACCGGGTTGTCCCGGCACGTTCAGGCTATCGGATGAGGTTCAGGTCGTCGCGGATCAGGTTGGCGGCGGCCTTCTTGATGTCCGGCTTGTAGGTGCCGCTCTGCACCTGTTCCTTCAGGTTGCGCACCTTTTCGGCCCGCGCATCCGGAGCCGCGTTGGCGGCGCTCATCGTCGCGCCAAGCAGCCTGGCCTCGGGCGACAGGGCAACCTTGTCGCCAAGATTCTGGTCCGCGGAACCGTTCTGCCGGTTCACGGCCTGGTCCTGCTGCGCCCGCTGGTTTTCCTGCAGCCGCTTCGCGGCGTAGGGGTCCGGCACTCCGTATAACTTCTTGATCTCCATGACGCCTCCCCCCGTGTTCGGGGTATCAAAGCATGGTGCCGTCGACCCTGTCCAGGGTTATTTCCCAGAGCCTGCGCAGGATGCGCATCTTTTCGTCCGGGCCGATCTCCCTCGCCCCTTCCTCGGTCTGGCGCAGGATCTGCACCTCGCCGCCGTCCAGGGGATAGTCAAACAACACCTTTTCGCCCAAATCCTGCTCCAGATCCTCTAGCACCCCGGAAACCACCGGGTTCTCCTGGCCGTTGACCAGAAGGTTCTCGATGACTTCCTGGCTGATGCGCTCCACCAGTTCGCGGCGCTTGGCCTCCCGCGAGATGCTCAGCTGGTCCTGCGCGCCCGAGAGTACAAGCGCCCTCTTGAAGCGGGCCAGCCGCTTGGCGCTTGTGAGCTGCTTCCCGTAGGTGCGCAGCATCAGGCGAACATTAACCGGGTGAACATCCATCTCATATACTCCTAGCTTGATACCCTTATCGTCAACTGTCGGGAAATACTTTAGGGGTCAAGACGAAAAAAATGCACATTTCTCGAATTTTCTCGTTCCTGCGGCGTGTTGTATGTTTCTGCGGATTTGACTACTGTCGCGCCATGAACAGGCAGCTTACGTCTTTTTTGGTGATGACGCGCTCAGGCGATGCTGCGGCGCAGGCCCTGGGACAGGAACTGAAGGCCTGGCTTGAGGGCCGGGGGGCTCAAGCCAGGCTTTGCGAGCACCGCTCGACACGGGGCGCGGGCGCCTGCCAGCTCCCGGAGGGGGCCTTCGACGCAGTGCTGGTTCTGGGCGGCGACGGCACCTTCATCGGCGTGGCCCGCCTGGGCCTTGGCCTTGGCCTGCCGCTGCTGGGGCTGAATCTTGGCCGGGTGGGCTTTCTGGCCGAACCCGCCGGGGACTGGCAGCGCAGCCTGGAGGCGCTGCTGGCCGGGTCCTACGCCCTGTCCCGGCGCGTTTGCCTGGCCTATGAAGTGGAGCGCCGGGGCCAGAGCGTCTGCTCCGGCCGGGCCATCAACGACCTCGTGGTCAGCCGGGGCGAGCTGGCCCGGCTCATCCGCCTCCTGGTGCTGCGCGATGGCGAGCGTGTGGGGGCCATGCGTTCCGACGGGCTCATCATCTCGACGCCCACGGGCTCCACGGCCTACGGGTTTTCCGCTGGCGGCCCGCTGGTGCATCCGGAGATGGAGGCCCTCTGCCTGACGCCGGTGTGCCCCTTTCTGAACAATTTCCGCCCCGTGGTGCTGCCCGCAAGCGGGGAGATCAGCGTGGTGGTGGAGGATCAGGCCGGCGAGGTGCGCCTGTCCGTTGACGGGCAGCGCTCCTTTGCCCTTGAGCCGGGCGATGTGGTGCGCGTGCGCCGGGCCCCGGACGACCTGATCCTGGCCGAGACGGACAAGACATCCTATTTCGCCAAGCTGGCGAGCAAAGGCTTCTTTACCGAGAGGTGACCCTTGCCATTGAACTTTACCTTTGAGAGCGCCCGCGAGCTCAAGTACGGCCAGGACCCGGTGCTTGATGCGCTGCTCCTGCACTTCATGACCGAGAACAACCTGGAGCACTCCATCGATCCGGCGAAGAACGCCTCGCCGGAGCAGATCCGCTTCATGGTCGCCCTTGAGGAGGACAGCTTCTACGCCCCCTGCGGCGACTGGATGCTGCACTTCCTGCTCAAGTCCAGGCTCGGCCAGGACCTGGCGTCGGAGTACGGCCAGCAGTGGAAGCTGCTGGTGCGGCTCGTGCGGGAGTTCGTGCGCGAGGTCCCGCTGCGCAAGCGGATCCTGCACCTGTGCCGCCACAAGTTCCGGATGACGCTGAATGCTCCCATCCTCATCCCCTCGCGCCTGCTCAAGCGCATGCTGACCATCTTTCTCACCCAGAGCGGCCTGGACGACCCCTACCGTACGCTCAAGCGCCAGATGAACCGCCGCGCGCGCAATTTCGTGGAAAGCGCCTTCTACTCCCAGCTGGTGAACGTCTGCCCGGAGGAGCGGCTGCACTGCTCGAGCATCACCCAACTGCGCTTCGAGCTGGACCTGCTGGAGATGGAGCGGCTGCTGTTCTTCTCCACCTACAAGCCCTTCTGGACCGTGGACAACCCGACGTCCAACCTGGACGCCGAGGAATTGCGCAAGACCCTGGAGCCCGTGGACTTCTCGCCCCTGCGCGGCCTCTTCAACCCCGAACGCGGCCCCCTGCGCATCCTGTATCTGCCCAGGGCCAGCGGCGGCATCATCCTGGACCTCAAGGTGGTGCGCTCGCTGCTGCGCCAGGGCCACCGCGTGATCATGGCCCTGAAGGAGGGCTTCTACTTCGACAGCCCCACGGTCTGGGACCTGGAGAGCGACCCCATCCTGGCCAGCGAATTCAAGGACGCCCACTTCGTCCAGAACAACCGCGCCAGCAAGAACGAGCTTTTGCAGGCCACCCGCGAAAACCGGCTGGTGGTCATCTCCGACGGCACCCGCGAGCGCTTCAACCCCTACCGCACATCCGTCACCTTTGCCCGGGCCTGGAAGGAATCCGACCTGGTGCTGGCCAAGGGCGAGGCCTACTACCGCCGCTTCATCAACACCAGCCACGAGTTCACCCGCGACGTGCTGGTCTTTTTCACCGACTCCCAGAGCAAGTTCCGCATGTACTACAAGCCCAAGCCCGAGCACGTGCACAAGTTCAGCGAGGAAGCCATCCTGGCCAAGGCCGACGGCATCATCAGCCAGATGCGCCGGGCGCGTTCGGCGGGCAAGACGGTGATGTTCTACAGCGCCATCGTGGGCAGCATCCCCGGCCAGGTGAAGCTGGCCATCGAGGTGCTGAACACCTTTGTGGCCCACCTGCGCTCGCGCCTGGAGGGCACCTTCATCATCAACCCCGGCGAGTATTTCGAAGAGGGCATGGACGCCGACGACCTCATGTTCATGTGGGAGCGTGTGCAAAGAAGCGGGTTCCTGAACGTCTGGCGTTTCCAGACGGACGCGGACATCGAAAAGAGCTTCGAGCTCATGGGCAAGAAGGTCCCGCCCGTCTGGGCCGGCAAGGACTCCACCTATTCCACGGGCTGCACCAAGGAGATGACCATCGCGCTCTCGGTGCAAAAGCGCCAGCCGGAGCTGCAGATCATCGGCCCCAGCCCGGAGAAGTTCCTGCGCCGCCGGGAGTACGGGGTGGGCAAGTACTGCGATGCCTCCATCGAACAGTGTGGGTAGAACCGTGCGGGCAGGGCAGGGCGCTGGCCTGACTGCGGCCCTGGCCGCAGCCCTGGTCTTCGTGCTCCTGGGTTGCGGCGTGGGCGACTACGTGCCCTGGCCCTCCTCCTCCGGCGGCGGCCGGCCGGCCCCGGCGCGGCGTCCGAGCGTTTCAGCCCCCTCAGCGCCACCGGAGTACCACCTTTCCCCGGCCCCGGCGGGATTCAGCGCCCTGCGCGGCTCTGAGGCCACGCTTTTGGCTGAACGGCTGTCCCCGGCCTCCCAGTCCTTGCGCTCCTTCGCCGAGCTGGCCGAGCCCCTGCGCTACAGCCTGGGGCACCTTGCGCGCATGCCCCAGGCGGAGCCCGCGCTGGTGCGGCCCGGCGGCTCGCTGACCTGGGGCATGCTCCGCCGGAGCGCCCAGGAGCTGCTCTCCGTGCTGCCGGACCTGGACGCGAACCCCGGCCTGCTGTCCGAGCGCTTCGTCTGGTACGAGCTGGCCCCCAGCCCGCTGCTCACGGGCTACTATTCGCCGGAGATGGAGGCCAGCCTGGAGCGCCAGCCGGGCTACGACCATCCGCTGTACGCGCCCCCGCCGGACATCGCCGCCCGTCCGGGCGCCTATGACCGCCGGGCCGTGGACCTGGGCCGGGTCCTTGGCGGGCGCGGGCTGGAGCTGGCCTGGCTGAAGAACCCGGCCGATGCCTTCCTGATGCAGACCGAGGGCGGCGGCTCCTTGCGCCTGCCGGACGGCTCCGTGCGCGGGGTGCACTTCGCGGCGGCCAACGGCCTGCCCTTCAAGGGCCTGGGGCAGATTCTTTTGGACGCCGGAGCGCTGCCCAAAGAGCGCCTGAATCGCGAGGCCATCCGCTCCTGGTGCGCGGCCAACCCCGCCCGCGCGCTGGAGCTTATGGCCGAGAACGCGAGCTACGTGTTCTTCCGGTTCACCGCTGCTGCAAGCGAGGGCTCACTGGGAAAACCGTTGACGCCGCTTGTCAGTCTGGCTACAGACCCAAGTCTCCTGCCGTTGGGAGCAGTGGCGGTGCTGTCTGCGCCGCTGCCTGTCTCGTCGACTGGCCAGGGCGGAGCGGAGTCCCTGCGCGGCCTTGTGCTGGCCCAGGACTCCGGTGCGGACATCCGGGGCCTGAGGCTCGACCTGTACCTGGGCAGCGGCGAACGTGCCGAACGCCTGGAGGCGGCTCTGCGTACGCCCGCCACACTGTATCTGCTCGTAAGCAAGAGCGCGCTGCGGGCCAGACAATGACATCATGGCCATGAACCAAGAGAGCTCAATGACCGATTTTTCCTTTGATGATATCCGCGCCTTCATCGCGCGCGCCTTTATGGATCAGGACCAGGCCGTGGCCCCCTGGCACCGCCAGGAACCCGCCTTGGCCCCGGACATCACCACGGCCTCCGATGCCGAGGGCTTCGCGGAACTCGCGCTGCGTCAGCACTGGACCAATTTCCGCCTGTGGCACGTGGAGGACCGCGCGCGCCGCAAGGACGCCGGGCCGGAACTCATCGCGGACTGCATGTACGCCATCGACAAGCTGAAGCAGGAGCGCAACGACCTGATCGAGCGCCTGGACCTGTTCCTGGTGTGCGCTTTTGATTCCATCATGCCGCCCCAGGCCGAGGGGGTGCGCCCGCGCTTCAACACCGAGTCCCTGGGCGTGGCCCTGGACCGTGGCTCCATCCTGGCGCTCAAGACCTTCCACCTGCTGGAGCAGGTGGAACGCCCGGGTGCTGGCGATGACCTCGCAAAGGAGTGCCGCCGCAGGCTTCAGGTGCTCACGGAACAGCGCACCGACCTCTTGCAGTCCGTTCTGGACCTCGTGGAGGACTACGCCTCGGGCCGGAAGCGGCCCAAGGTCTACTACCAGTTCAAGATGTACAATGATCCGCGCCTGACCCCGGAACTTTACAGCCGCAAGTCCGGGATCTAGAGGCGCAGGCGGAGGGCGCATGACCAGGTATGAAACCGTCATCGGCCTTGAGGTGCATGCCCAGCTCAAGACCAGGTCCAAGATCTTCTGCTCCTGCTCCACCCAGTTCGGCCAGGAGCCGAACGAGAACGTCTGCCCGGTGTGCTCGGGCATGCCCGGCGTGCTGCCGGTGCTCAACCGCAAGGTGGTGGAGTACGCCGCCAAGATGGGCCTGGCCATCGACTGCCGCATCAACAGGAAGAGCGTGTTCGCGCGCAAGAACTATTTCTACCCGGACCTGCCCAAAGGCTACCAGACCTCCCAGTTCGAGCTGCCCATCTGCGAAGCGGGCCATGTGGACA